>JAPLOJ010000400.1 GCA_026400795.1 Alphaproteobacteria bacterium | reverse complement strand
GCCCGACGCCCCAGAACATCCACCAATTCGCGGCCCACCGCACCGGAGGCCCCAATTACGCCGACACGCATTGCAATTTTCCTGTGGTAAAGATTGGAAGTGGGCCGTTTAACGCAGAAAGCACAAAGATGGAACAGGCTGAAAGGGGCGGGCCTCGCCACCCGCGCGCCGCCTGCCTATAAGCAGCCATCCCAACGCTTAAGGATAGTCACCGCCAATGTCCGCCGCCGCTGATCTTTCCGCCGTGAAGGCCTGGCCCTTTGAGGAGGCGCGCAAGGTCGCGACCCGCCTGGCCGCTTCCGGCAAGAAATCGGCTTTGTTTGAAACGGGCTATGGCCCTTCCGGCCTGCCGCATATCGGCACCTTTGGCGAAGTGGCGCGCACAAGCTGGATCAGGCATGCCTTCACGCAGCTCACGGACCTGCCTTCGCGCCTGATCGCCTTCAGCGATGACATGGATGGGCTGCGCAAGGTGCCGGATAATGTGCCGAATAAGGACATGCTGGCGGGGCATATCGGCCGGCCGGTCACGGCGATCCCTGACCCTTTCGGCACGCATGAAAGCTTCGGGCACCATAATAACGCGCGGCTGCGCGCCTTTCTGGATGCCTTCGGCTTTGATTATGAGTTCGCATCGTCGTCCGATTACTACCGTTCCGGCAAGTTTGATGCGGCACTGCTGAGGATGGCAGAAAACCACGCCAAGGTGCTGGAAGTGATCCTGCCGACACTCGGCCCTGATCGCCGCTCGACCTATTCGCCCTTCCTGCCCATTCACCCGAAAACCGGTGTGGTGATGCAGGTGCCCATGGAAGAAGTGCGCCCGGATCAGGACATGCTGGTTTGGCGTGATCCTGAAACCAATGAGCGTTTTGGCACGCGCATCACGGGCGGGCATTGCAAGGCGCAATGGAAGGCGGATTGGGCGTTGCGCTGGTATGCGCTTGGCGTGGATTACGAGATGTCGGGCAAGGATTTGATTGATAGCGTCCGGCTGTCTTCCGCGATTTGCCGCGTGCTGGGTGGCGCTCCGCCTGAGGGCTTTACCTATGAGCATTTCCTGGATGAGCAGGGGCAGAAGATTTCCAAATCCAAGGGCAATGGCCTGACGATTGAGGAATGGCTGCGCTATGCGCCGCCGGAAAGCCTTTCACTTTTCATGTTTAACCAGCCGCAGCGTGCGAAGCGGCTTTATTTCGACCAAATCCCGCGCGCCGTGGATGAATATCTGCAACATCGCACGCGACTCCGCACCGCGCCGGATGCCGCCAACCCGGCCTGGCATATCCATCGCGGCGCCGCGCCAAATGACCCGGAGCCACCGGTTTCCTTCACCATGCTGCTGAACCTGGCGAGTGTGGTGAACGCGGATGATCCTGATTTGCTTTGGGGTTTTCTGGCCCGCTATGCGCCGGGTGCCACACAAGCGACCCAGCCCTTGCTTGGCAAGTTGGTCACCTATGCTGTCGCCTATTACCGCGATTTCGTCGCCCCCACGAAGCGCTTCCGCAACCCGTCGGACGCGGAACGCGAAGCACTGACTGCGCTGATGGTGGCCTTGCGTGACCGCGCGGCTGATCTGGAAGCTATGCCCGCGGAAGAACGCGCCAAGGCCGCGCAGGATTTGGTATTTGACGCTGGCCGGAGAGAGCCCTTCCTGGAAGCAGGCAAGGATGGGCGGATGGGTGTCTCCCGCGCCTGGTTCAATGCGCTTTATCAGGTGTTGCTCGGGCAGGAAGAAGGCCCGCGCTTTGGCGGCTTCATCGCACTTTATGGCGTGGCTGGCACCATCGGCCTGATCGAAACCGCGCTGGCGCGGGCGGAG
>JAPLOJ010000365.1 GCA_026400795.1 Alphaproteobacteria bacterium | reverse complement strand
TTTCGTTTTTGACGTTCATTTGCTGGAGGCCACGCCTTTCATGCCCTGGAATAATAATAATAGTGGCGGTCAAAGCCCCTGGGGCAATCCGCGCCCGCAGGGCCCTTGGGGCCAGCCGCCTTCGGGTGGCGGTGGCGGCGGCGGCGGAGGCGGCCAGGGTGGCCGTGGCCCCGACATTGATGATGCGATCAGGCAGGCGCAGGACGCGATTCGCCGCATATTGCCGAGCGGTGGCGCCGGCGGCGGCAAGCTTTTCGCCCTGATTGGCATAGTGCTGGCCGTCGGCTGGGGGCTTTCCGGGTTTTATCGGGTGCAGCCAGATGAACAGGGCGTGGTCATGCGCTTTGGCGCCTTCAGCCATACCACTCAGCCCGGCTTGAATTATCGCCTGCCTTGGCCGGTTGAAAGCCACACCACGCCGCGCGTCACGCGCATCAACCGCGTGGATATCGGCTTTGTTGGCGCACAGGATGGCGGCATCACGGGTGGGCGCGTGATGGCAGCGCGCGATGTGCTGGAAGAAAGCCTGATGCTGACGGGCGATGAGAATATCATTGACATTGATGTCGCCGTCTTTTGGCGCATCCGCGATGCGGGCGAATTCCTATTCAATACGCGCAACCCTGAAAGCACGGTGAAAACCGCGGCTGAGAGCGTGATGCGCGAAGTGATCGGGCGCACCCCTATCCAGCCTGCGCTGACCGAAGCGCGTGCCCAGATCGAACAGGAAGTGCGCCGCGGTGCCCAGGCCATCATGGACCAATACAAGGCCGGCATTGAAGTGACGCAGGTGCAATTGCAGAAGGTGGACCCACCAGCCCAGGTGGTTGACGCCTTCCGTGATGTGCAGCGCGCCAATGCGGACCGTGAGCGGTTGCGCAACGAAGCCGAAAGCTTCCGCAATGACATCATTCCCCGCGCCCGTGGTGAGGCTGAACGCATGAGCCAGGAAGCCCAGGGCTTCCGCGAAAGCCAGGTGGCGCGTGCCGGCGGTGAAAGTGCCCGCTTCCTGTCCGTGCTTTCCGCTTATGAATTGGCGCGCGATGTGACCACGCGCCGGATGTATCTGGAAACCATGGAAGAAATCTTCCGCCGCAACCCCAAGGTCATTGTGGATGACCGCTTGCAGGGCGTGGTGCCCTTCCTGCAATTGGGTGAGACCGGCAACGCGCGACAGCCGCCTGCCGCCGCACCTCAGGCGCGACCCGCGCCGCTGCCACCGGGAGCGGCCGCCGCGCCCATGATGCAAAACCGTCCGGGGGTGCCGCGATGAACCGCTCCATTATTCTGCTCGGCATTCTTGCCGCGGCAATCTTCACCGCGTCTTCCACCCTGTTCACGGTGCATCAGACGCAGCAGGTGCTGATCACGCAATTCGGTGAACCGCGCAAGGTGATCCAGGAACCCGGGCTGCATTGGAAGCTGCCCTTCATCCAAAATGTCATCACCTTTGATCGGCGCTTGCTGGATTTTGACGCACCGGGCGAAGAAGTCATTCTGGGTGATCAACGCCGGCTGATTGTGGATAGCTTCACCCGCTACCGCATCACCGATCCGCTGCGCTTCTTCCAGACGGTGGGCGCGACCGAAGCGGGCATTCGCGCCCGGCTTAATTCCATCGTCACCTCATCGCTCCGCCGCGTGCTGGGCAATGAACCTTTGCTTTCGGTTCTGTCCACGGATCGCGCCCGGATCATGGGTGAAATCCGCCGTCAGGTGAATGAAGAAGCGCGTCAATTCGGTATTGCCGTGGAAGATGTGCGCATTCGCCGCGCTGATCTGCCGGGCGAAAACACGCAAGCCATCCTGTCACGCATGCAATCCGAACGTGAACGCGTGGCTCGCGAAGCCCGCGCTGAAGGTGCGGAAGTGGCGCAGCGCGTGCGCGCAAGCGCTGAGCGTGAACGCACCGTGTTGATCGCAGAAGCCCAGGCGCAGGCTGATATCCTGCGCGGTCAGGGCGAACAGGAAGCCATCCGCATTTTCGCGGAAGCCTTCCAGCGCGACCCGGCCTTCTTCCAATTCTGGCGCACCATGCAGGCCTATCGTGAAGCCTTTGCCGAAGGCGACACA
>JAPLOJ010000407.1 GCA_026400795.1 Alphaproteobacteria bacterium | reverse complement strand
TTTCATCCACGAAAAGCAGCGTGCCTTGGCCGTTGGATTTGCGCGCGCGGGCTTCCTCAAAAGCGCGCTTCAAATCGGCCACGCCGGAAAACACGGCGGAAAGCGCGGTGAAGCGTAGCCCCGCCGCTTCGGCCAACAGGCGCGCAATGGTGGTTTTGCCCACCCCTGGCGGCCCCCATAGGATCAAGGAAGCGAGCGACCCGCGCGCCAACATGCGCGAAAGGCTGCCTTCTTCGCCCAGCAGATGATCCTGCCCGACCACTTCCGCCAATGTCGCCGGGCGCAGCCTATCCGCCAGCGGGCGCGCGCCTTCGCTGGGCGCGGCAGCGGGCTCTGGCGCGCCGAACAGGTCAGGGGTGGCGGGGGCGCGGGCCATGGGGCGGTTCAGCGGATCGCCAGCGCATTGCCGGGGCTGCCAATGCCGCCGCGATGGTTGAGCGGGGCTGCGGTGAAAAACGCCGTGTAGCGGCCGGTCGCGGCGCTGTCTTCGGCTAATTCCTCGAAATCGAAGAACTCGCCAAGGCACAAGCCAAGCCGCGCGATGGCGAGATGAAGCGCGGGCTTCCAGGGGAAGATCGGCCAGGCCTCGACCGTTGGGTTATCGGCGGCGACAGCGGCAATGCCCTGGTCCCAGAGGAAGCGCCACATGCCTTCCCCGCCATCCAGGCCGGAATAATCGCGCGCGCCGGCTTCGCCCTGTATCAGCAAGTGCCGCGCATCGGCGTCCGGCGCGGCGCGGAAGGCCGCGAGCCAGCCGGTACGCACCAGCAGGATATCGCCGGGGCGGAGCGCCACACCCTGCGCGGTGAGGCAGGCGGCCAGGTCCTCGGCTGTGGCACGGCGCCCGCCCATGGCGCCCCAATCGCGGCCGGTGCGGGCGAAATGCCGCGCAAGGTCAGCCAGCACCGCGCGCCCGGCGATGCCGTGTGCCACTGCCTTGTCTATGCCGTTGCGGCTTTGCGGGCCATGCACAATGGAAGAAAGGGGCGCGTGATTATAAAAACCATGCGTGGCGTCAGCGAAATGCGAAAGCCCATCCCATTGCGTGCTGCCTTGCAGCCAAAAGCCATCCAGTCTGTCATCGCGCGTGATGCGGCCGGGGTGGTCTTCACTCACCATCACTGGGGTGGGTGCGGCGCGGCGACGATGCGCGCCTTCATGTGCAGCCCCGAAGGGCTCGTCCAAAGGCAGGTTCACATTGAAGCGGCGGCCTTGGCGGATTTCATCGCGGGCAGCGGCGACGGTGTCATCCGTAATGCGGTTCAGCGTGCCGATCTGATCATCAGCCCCCCAAACGCCCCAGGAAAGCGGCAGGCCGGTGGGATCGCCCTCAGGGCGCGGAAGGTCATCATAGCGTGGCGGAGTCTTCATGCCCGCAGTCTAGCGCCAAGCGGCGCCGCGCATCACCCCTGGCTTGACGCGCCCTGCCCGCGCCCGCACATGCGGCCCAAGAACAAGGAATGCTGCCCATGAAATTGTCTCGTCGAGCGGTGCTTGCCGCCGCCGCCCTGCCCATGCCTGCCCTGGCGCAGGCGCGCAGCATCCGGCTTGTGGTTCCCTTCGCCGCCGGCGGGGCGGCAGACTCGGCAGCGCGCACCTTGGCACCGCGTATGGCGGAACGGCTGGGTGCGACGATTGTGGTGGAAAACCGCACCGGCGCGGGCGGTTCGATTGGCGGCGCTGAAGTCGCGCGCGCGGCCCCCGATGGCGCGACTCTGCTATGGGATGCGTCGTCGCATATCGTGAACCATGCGCTGTTGCGCGGGCTTTCCTTCGATTACGCCACGGCCTTCACGCCGATCAGCATGGCGACCAGCTTCCCGCAAGTTGTCGCCGTGAAGGCGGATTTCCCTGCGCGCGATCTGGCCGCCTTCATCGCCGCCGCCAAGGCTCGGCCAGGCGCGATCAGCATGGGCACGCAGGGCAATGCCACGGCGGGGCATCTCGGCCTGGTGCAATTCGCCCGCGCTGCGGGGATTGAGGTGATTCACGCCCCCTATCGCGGTGGCGCGGATGCCGCGCGCGACCTCGCGGGCGGCAATCTGGATGGCGTGTTCATCACCGCCCTTTCCGCCGGCCCGGTGGTAGATAGCGGGCGGGCGCGCTTCCTGGCCGTCGCCAGCGCCGCAAGGCTGGCTGCGCGGCCCGAGGTACCCACCATCGCCGAAAGCGGCTTCCCGGGCTTTGACATC
>JAPLOJ010000082.1 GCA_026400795.1 Alphaproteobacteria bacterium | reverse complement strand
TGGGCCGTTCCGGTCCAGCCACCGCGTGGTGGCAGACCATTTGCGCGCCGGCGCCTTTCTGCTTGCCGATGGCGTGCTGCCTTCCAATGAAGGCCGCGGTTATGTGCTGCGCCGTATCCTGCGCCGCGCCATGCGCCACGCCCATATGATGGGATCGCGTGAGCCCTTGATGCATCGCATCCTGCCTTCGTTGATACGGCAAATGGGCACGGCCTATCCGGAATTGGTGCGCGCCGAGGGGCTGATTGCTGAGACGCTCCGGCTTGAGGAAACGCGCTTTAGGTCCCTGCTGGAACGTGGCCTTCATTTGCTGGCGGAAGAAACCGACAAGCTTGGGTCCAATCAGACCCTGCCGGGCGACATCGCCTTCCGCTTGTATGATACCTTCGGCTTCCCCTTGGACCTGACACAGGATGCTTTGCGCGGTGAAGGCCGCGCCGTGGATGTCGAAGGCTTCAACGCTGCCATGGCGGAACAAAAGCGCCGCGCCCGCGCGGCCTGGGCCGGCAGCGGTGAAGCAGCGACCGAAAGCCTCTGGTTCGATGTGCAGGAAAAGATCGGCGCCAGCGAGTTCCTTGGCTATTCCACCGAAGTCGCGGAAGGTGAGATCACCGCGCTGGTGGTGGATGGCAAGGTGGTGGATCATGCCGCGGTTGGTACGGAAGTGGCGGTGCTGCTGAACCAGACGCCGTTCTATGCCGAAAGCGGCGGCCAGGTGGGTGATACCGGGGTGATTGTCGCGGGCGATGCCTGCCGGATTGAAATCCGCGATACGCAAAAGAAACTCGGCAATCTTTTCGTACATCTGGGCAAGGTTGTGCATGGTGAAGCCAAGCCCGGCATGGCGGTGAGTGCGACGGTGGAGCATGCGCGCCGGTCCAATATCCGCGCGCATCATTCGGCTACGCATTTGCTGCATGAGGCTTTGCGCCGGCGGCTTGGTACGCATGTCGCGCAGAAGGGCAGCTTGAATGCGCCAGATCGGCTGCGTTTTGATGTCTCCCACAATAAGCCCATGGAAGCCGAAGAACTCGCCTGGGTCGAAGCAGAAGTGAATGCCCGCATTCGCGAAAATGCCGAGGTGATCACGCGGTTGATGACACCGGAAGCGGCGGTGGAAGCCGGCGCGATGGCGTTGTTTGGCGAGAAATACGGCGAAGAAGTGCGCGTGGTCGGCATGGGGCATGACCCGGCGGCGACCGACAAACACGGCGTCTATTCGCTGGAACTTTGCGGCGGGACGCATGTGCGGCGCACCGGTGATATCGGCCTGTTCAAGATTGTTGCCGAAGGCGCCGTCAGCGCCGGCGTCAGGCGCGTGGAAGCCGTCACGGGTGATGCGGCGTTGGCTTACATCAATGAAATGGAAGAAAGCCTGACGGCGGCGGCAGCTGTTTTGAAGGCACAGCCTGGCGAATTGGCCGGGCGTATCGCCGCACTGGTTGAAGAACGGCGCAAGCTGGAACGCGATGTGGCGGAGCTGCGCAAGAAGCTCGCGACCGGTGGCGGCGGGGCGGAGATTGAGGAAGTGGCCGGGCTACGGCTTTCGCTGCGTGATCTGGGCGAAGTCCCGCCGCGCGATTTGAAGGGCCTGGCTGAGGCCATTCTGAAGGGCGGCAGCGCCGATGTGGTTGCGCTAATCAGCACGGCGGAAGGCAAGGCGAGTATTGTGGTTGCGGTGGCCGAGGCCGCCAAGGGCCGCGCCGATGCAGTGGCGCTGGTGCGCGCGGCCTCGGCGGCGGTGGGGGGCAAGGGCGGTGGCGGGCGGCCCGATATGGCGCAGGCCGGCGGGCCGGATGCAGCCAATGCCGCAGAAGCGCTAGCGGCGGTGAAGGCGGCGTTGGCTGGATGATGCTAAGGGGCGCTGCATAGCGCAGCGCCCTTTGCCTCACATCTCACAAAGCGTGAGCGTGCGGCCTTCGATCAGCGCCGCATAGGCATCGCGCACCTTGGCAAGGCGCGGGTTCTTGGTGTGCACATCAACCGCCGCGCGGTCCTGATAAACCTCACACAGCATGATTCGGCTTTTGTCATGCGCCCCATCCTTGTCGAGCGGTTGCAGCACATCAAAGCGCTCGCAGCCTGGTTCTTCCTGAAGCGTCAGGCGGGCATGTTCGCGGATGATCGCGTCAAAGGCCGCGTACTGGCCTTCCTTGATCTTGAATTCAACGGCGATGGCGATTTTGGGCATGGGGTATCCTCCTGTGTGTAAAACTTGTGGTGGTCAGGGAAGTTTGGCGCCGCCGCGTGCTTGCAGCCGCGCCAGCAGATAATCAATCTCGGCCGTGGTTTCCGGCGAAAGCTTGGGGCCAGGCGCGCGCAAAGCCGCATGGGCGATGATGCCGCGCCGCGCCAGCACATGCTTGCGGATGGCAAGGCCAAGGCTGGGCTGCAATTCGCTGCGGATCAAAGGCAGGTGCAAATCAAACGCATCCTGCGCGGCGTCGCGCTTGCCTGCCGCCACCAGCGCAATCACCTCGGCCAGCATTTCCGGGAAGGCATAGCCGGTAATGATGCCATCTGCGCCACGCGCCAATTCTTCGGGCAGGAACTGGCCGCCATTGCCGCCGAGGATGCTGATGCGCGGCATCTTGCCTTCCAATTCCATCTTGCGGATGGCGGAAAGCTTATCAAGCCCAGGATAATCTTCGGCCTTCAGCATCACCAGGCGCGGGTCCGCCGCGGCGCGCGCCACCATGGCAGCGCTGATGTGAATGCCGGTCAGCTGCGGGAAATCCTGCAAGACAAAGGGCGCATCGCCCACCGTATCCATGGCCTGCATAATGTAGGACAGCACCGCATCATCGCCCTTCAAGCCCGGCACTGGCGCTACCATGATGCCCGCAGCACCCAAATCAAGCGCGCCCTGCGCCACAGCGCGCATGCTGGCAAAACCAGGCGCCGAGGCACCCACCACCACCGGCACGCGCCCCGCCACACGATTGATCACGCGCTTCACGAAGCTGATCGCTTCTTCTTGATCAAGCTTCGGCGCTTCACCCATCACGCCAAGCAGCGTCAGGCCACTGGCACCCGCGGCCAGAAAGGCATCGGTCATGCGATCCGCACTTGGCAGATCAAGCGCGCCATCAGGCATGAAGGGGGTGGGCGCAATGACGAAAACGCCCTTGGCATTTCTGGTGAGCATGGAAGGGTCCTCAGATGTTGTGGGGAGCATAGAACAAGCCGCTTGCCTCGCCCAGGCTTGACGCTTGGCATAAAGCGCCA
>JAPLOJ010000137.1 GCA_026400795.1 Alphaproteobacteria bacterium | reverse complement strand
GTCAGCCCCGTGATGGAATGCTTGGTGGTGGTATAGGGCGCGCTATCCGGGCGCGGCGTATGCGCGCTGATGGACCCGTTATTGATGATGCGCCCGCCCTGCGGCGTTTGATCCTTCATGATACGGAATGCGGCCTGGGCGCATAGGAAGCAGCCGGTCAAATTCACACCGACAACGCGGGTCCAATCCGCATAGGTCAGATCTTCAAAGGCCACACCTGGCACATTGGTGCCGGCATTGTTGAACAGCATATCCAAGCGCCCGAAACGTTGCTTCACGGTGGCGAAAAGCGCATCCACCGCGGCCGGATCGGAAACATCGGAAGGCACCGGCAAAGCACGCGAACCAGCTGCCCCGGCCAGGGTCACCGTTTCCTGCAAAGCATCGGCGCGCCGGCCCGCCAGCACCACATTCCATCCATCACTCAGCAGCGCCAGCGCGGCGGCGCGCCCCACGCCACTGCCCGCGCCGGTGACGACCGCGACTTTGCCTGTTGTGCTCATTTGACCTGTCTCCTCAAGGTTGGGGACAGCTTGCAGCGCTGTGCCCCGGCTGGCAATCCGCCGCGATCAATAGGTGGCGCGCCCGCCCGATATGTCGAACACCGCGCCGGTGGAAAAGGAACAGGCTTCTGAGGCAAGCCAGCAGACCAATTCCGCGATTTCTTCCACCTGTACAAAGCGATCCATCGGGATTTTGGAACGCATCCAGGCAATTTGCTGCGGTGTCATTTGCTTGAAGATATCCGTCTCTGCCGCTGCCGGAGTGACGCAATTCGCCAAAACGCCGCTGCCCGCCAATTCCTTGCCAAGCGACTTCGTCAGCCCAATCAAGCCCGCCTTGGAAGCACTGTAATGCGACGCATTCGGATTGCCTTCCTTGCCCGCGATGGAGGCGATGTTCACCACACGCCCATAGCCTGCCGCACGCATATGCGGCACCACCGCGCGGGAGACGATGAAGGGCGCGACCAAATTCACCTCAATCACGCGCCGCCATTCCGCCACGGGCAATTCCCACACCGGCGCATTGCCCCCGGTAATGCCGGCATTATTGACCAGAATATCCACCCGCCCATGGGCAGAAAGGGTCGCCTGCGTCGCGGCTTCCACCGCCGCTGCATCGGTCAGGTCCAGGATATGGGTGCTGACCTTGGCGTGACCCAACCGCGCAGCGGCTGCCTTGGAAGCCGCCTCATCCATATCCCAAATGGCAATGGAAGCCCCCCGGCTGGCAGCCAGTTCCGCCACCGCCAGCCCAATGCCGCGCGCCGCCCCGGTAATCACCGCAACCCGGCCGGCCAGATCAGTTTTCGCCATGTCATTCCCTCCGTTTCTACGAGTTTTGACGGGAAAACCGGCCCTGGAAAGAGGCTAAGGCTTCCCGCGCGCCGAAATGCCTGCCTATAGTCATGTCAGCCGGTACACGAAGCCGGTAAAAAAAACGGGAGAAACGTCATGAATCGTAGGCAATTGCTTGGGGCAACCCTGGCGGCCGCTGGCCTCGCCGCGCCGGCGGTGGCGCGCGCGCAGCAGGCCATTACCCTGAATGGCGCGGTGCAGTTCAATGATGAGCATGTCTTCACCCGCGCCCTGGTGCGCTTTGAAGAACTTGTGAAGCGCTACTACACCGCAGGGCCGGTGAATTTCGTGCTGCACAAGAACAGCAGCCTGGGGCTGGAAAAGCAGTATTTCGAATACATGTCGGCTGGTCGCGGTGCAGTGGATTACGGCATAGTCTCGCCCGCGCATATGTCCACCTTCAGCCGCGCCGCCCCCTTTGTGGATGCGCCCTTCTTGTTCCGTGACCTGAAGCATTGGAACCAGGTGCTGGATCAAAACATTTTCGCGCCTGTGGCGGATGAGGTGGAACGCCGCGCCCGCGTGATGCTGATTGGCTATGCCGGCGGCGGTGTGCGCAATATCTTCGCCAATCGGCGCATCACCAATATGGCGGAGCTGCGCGGGCTGAAAGTGCGCGTACAGGGCGCGCCGATCTGGTCACGCACCTTCCAGGCGGCGGGCATGGCGCCTTCTGTCATTGCCTATAATGAAGTCTATAACGGCATTCAGAATAACGTGATCGAAGCCGGTGAGAATGAAGCGGCGGGCGTGGAGGCGATGCGCTTTTTTGAAGTGGCGCCAAACCTGATCATGACCGAACACGCGATCACCATCCGCCCGATCTGTTTTTCGAGCCAAACGCTTTCCCGCCTGCCACCTGCCTTGCAGGAAGCGGTGAAGCGCGCGGGGCGTGAAGCCGGCGCCTTCGGGCGTGAAGCGGAAAGTAGTGAGGATGGGCAGAAGCTCGCAGCACTGGAAAGCGCAGGGCGTTTGCGGCGCATTCCTTTCACTGATCGTGCCGCGCTGAAGCGCGCGGTTGATCCGGTGATGGAAGCCTATGCCAAGGAAGTGGGTGCGGAGAGCATCTTCACCCGCATCAATGGGCTGACATCGTAATGGCCTTTCGCCTTCCAGCGGCGATGCGCTGCTGGAAGGCGATGCCCAATGAGAAAAAAACTTCAGTCGCCGGATAGGTAATGGGGGCGTCATGCGCGAGATAGGTTTGCGTCATGCCGTGCAAAGAATGGCTGATCTCTACAGCCGCTTTCTGTCGGTACTGCTGGCGCTTTGTGTTTTCATCCTGATTTTTCCGGTGGCTTTGCAGGTTTTTGCGCGCTTCACGGATTTCCTGCCGCATTACATCTGGACCGAGGAAATGGCGCGCTTCCTGCTGGTGTGGACCATCATGATCGGCGCCATGGTGGGGCTGAAGGAAGGCATCCATTTCAATGTGGATCTTTGGCCTGACATGAAGGGCCGCCCGCGCGCCGCGCTTGACCTGGTGACAGGCGTTTTTGTGCTCGGCTTTGCCGCTGCCTTTCTCTGGTACGGCATGGAATTCGTGGATTTCGCCTGGTTCCGCATCAGTGAATTGGCGGAATTGCCGCTGTGGTTGATCCACCTCGCCTGGCC
>JAPLOJ010000294.1 GCA_026400795.1 Alphaproteobacteria bacterium | reverse complement strand
TCAAGCCGCGCGAGGTAGCGTTCCGCGAGCGTCTTGAAGCCGCGCCCCTGCCAATCCGCAACCGTCGCCATGAAATGCCGCGCCCAGGCAGCGACCAGCAGCGCGGGGGTCACATCATCATAGCCCTCAGCCAGCAGCGAAGTACGGTCCGGGCGTTCGCCAGGTTCTGCATCGGCATATTCGGCGAAGCGGAGTTCTATCCCCACCACCAGCCAAGGCGGCACGCCATCCGGCGGGGTGTCGGCGGGCAGCCCAAGGCGGGTTTGCCCGACCAGGGCGCCATTCAGGCGAAGCCGGGCCGGCCAATCGAAGATCAGCGGAATATCGGGCGGGCCATAAGCGCCAAGCGCATCGGCCAAAGCGACGCTGGCGGCATGCAAAGCAAGCCTGGCGGCGGGCAAGGCTTCTTCCGGTTCCAGCACAATCGCCGCTTCCGCCCGCGCCCAGGACCGCACCCATACCAGCGTGCCCGCACCCTTTTCCGGGGCCAGCGTGCAGGCATGCGCCAGCGCATCGCCGCCCTCGCGCAGCGCGATGATCGGCGTGAAAACACTCGGCAATGCGGGCAAATCCTCAACCACCCTGGCGCCATCCCTCGTCAGCCTGTCTTGAGTGCCATATATGCCGCGCCACGCTGTCTTCACAGCCTGGGGGGTAGGATAGAACATCATGTCAGGGGAAAAGGGGCGGATCGCCCTGGTGTGTAGCTGCGAAGATACCATGCTGCTGGATGGCAAGGCCTTGGCGCGCGGCTGCGGCGCTGGCGTTGAAATCCGTGGCGCCGAGCAGCTTTGCCTGGCCCAGCTTGATCGCTTCGAAGCCGCGCTCGCCACTGGCCGGCCACTCACCATCGCCTGCACCGCCCAGGCCCCGCTTTTCAGCCAGGAGGCCGAGGCCGCCGGCGCCGCCACCCCGCTTTTCGTCAATATCCGCGAGACCGCAGGCTGGTCCAATGAGGGCAAGCAGGCCGGGCCGAAGATGGCCGCGCTGATCGCCGCCGCCGCCGAGCCCATGCCGGAAATCCCCCTGGTCAGCCTGGAAAGTGCGGGCATCACCCTGGTGCTGGGCCGGGATGAGGTAGCGCTGACCGCCGCCGCCCGCTTGCAGGAAAGGCTCGACATCACCGTTCTGCTGAGCGGGGAGGTGCCGGTGGCGCCCCCGCGTCAGGCAGAATTTCCCGTGATGCGAGGCCGGGCGCGCGCGGCCAGCGGCTATCTTGGCGCTTTTGAAATCACGGTGGATGGCGCGGCGGCGCCAAGCCCATCCTCCCGCGCCGCTTACGCCTGGGGCAAGGGCAAGGATGGCGCGATCAGCCGGGCGGATATCATCCTGGATCTGACCGGCGCCGCGCCGCTTTTTCCGGCGCATGAGGTGCGGCAAGGATATCTGCGCGCCGATCCCACCGATGCGGCGGCTTTGGAACGCGCCATTGTGGCGGCGGGCGAATTGGTTGGCAGTTTCGACAAGCCGCGTTTCGTGACATTCGACGGCAAGCTCTGCGCCCATGCGCGCAACAAGCGCGAAGGCTGCACGCGCTGCCTTGATCTCTGCCCGACCGGCGCCATTACGCCGGGCACGGGTACGCTCAAGGACCAGGTGGTGATCAGCGCGGAGATTTGCGCGGGATGCGGTGCCTGTGCGGCGGTTTGCCCAACCGGAGCCGCGATCTATGCGCTGCCGCCGACCCAGGCTTTGCTGCGTCGGTTGCGGCGGCTTTTGCTGACCTATGCCGATGCAGGCGGTGAGGCGCCGGTGGTGTTGCTGCATGATGATGCGCATGGGGAGGCGCTGATTGATGCCCTCGCCCGGCATGGTGATGGCTTGCCGGCGCGTGTGCTGCCAATGCGCGTCAATGAAGTTTCGTCGCTGGATTTGGCGGTTTTCGCTGGTGCCTTTGCCTGGGGTGCGGCGGCGGTGCGGCTACTGGCGCCGGCCAAGCGCGGCCATGGCGTGGATGGTGTGCTGCGCAACATTGATTACACGGCGGCAGTGCTGGAAGGGCTTGGGCTGTCTGGCCCCGTACCGCGCGCGGCACTTCTGGAAACCGATGATCCGTTTTCGTTAGGTGAGGCTTTGGCCGCCCTGCCACGCATGGCGCCTGGCTTCGCGCCTGCGCGATTTGAAGCCTTGGGCAGCCCGAGGGAAATGGCGCAGCAAGGCTTCCGCGCCTTGCGCGAAGCAGCCGGCGCGCGGGCCGCGATAGTTGCCTTGCCGGAAAAGGCACCTTTCGGCTTGGCGCTTGTGGATCAGGCCGGCTGCACGCTTTGCCTTGCCTGCACCAGCGTCTGCCCAACCAGCGCCTTCAGCGCCAATCCTGACCGGCCGGAATTGCGCTTTTTGGAAGATGCCTGCGTGCAATGCGGGCTATGCGCCGCGACCTGCCCGGAGAAGGTGATTACGCTTGAACCGCGCTTGAATTTCGCGCCCGAAGCCGCACAGCCTTTGGTGGTGAAGGCAGAAGAACCCGCCGCCTGCCCGCGCTGCAACAAGCTGTTCGGCACGAAATCCTCCATCGCGCGAGTGAAGGCGAAGCTTTCCGCGCATTGGATGTTCGCGGACCCGGCGCGTCAGGCCTTGCTGGATTTGTGCGAGGATTGCCGCGTGCTGGAAGCGACGAATGGCGGGATTGATCCCTACGCCGGCGCGCCGCGCCCAGTGACGAAGACGACTGAGGATTATCTGCGCGAAGCGGAGCGGGCGAAGCGCGGCGATACCGAGACCTAAGGCCTGGTCGGCAACCGCGTATTCGCGCCGATCTCATAAGGTGTGCGCGGCGGGGAAAGGTCCTGATGCTGCGCATGGGGGTCATAGCTGCGCAGCCTTTCGTCAGCGCGGTCGCGGTCCAGATCCTGCTGCAGCGTGGACATGGCGCGCTCGGTTCCTGCCTGACCGGTTACGGGCAGGTTGGACGGGCTGGGCGCCGGGATTGAAGCGGCGCGCGGCGCGGCTGGGCTTGGCGCAGGGGCTGGTGTTTCGGCGCAGGCAGCCAGCGCCAAAAGCGCCAGTAAAACGCCGCGCCGGATGATCACAGCCGGACGCCGGTGGTGGCGAAGGCGACGTCGGCAGATTGCTGGACATTGCGGTCCAGATAAATCGCCGCGCCAATGGCGATGACGATGGCGATGCACATGCCACTGATAATGCCGTTCATGATGTTCTCCCCGGAAGCTAGCCTTCAGCGATGTATGCCGGGGACAGGGTTTTTTTGCAAGATTTCTTCCGCCTGCGCCAAATCCTCTGGCGCATTGGCGTTGAAGAAGGGATCATGGGGGGTAGCAGGCCAGGCGGCCTCGGCACAGCCGAAACGCGCGGTCCAGCGGTCTATTTTGCGCTCCCCGGCCAGCAGCGCCGCGCGCAATTCGCCGCGTAAAGCCACGGGCCAAAGCGCGGCCGGCGGGTGGGTTTGCCCGTCGGAGGAGGCGGCGGCCATGGGCACGCCCGCCGCTTCCCGCGCGGCATGAAGCCGGACGACGAAATCCGCCGGAATGAAGGGGCAATCACCGGGGACCGAGGCTACCCAGGCAAGGTCCGGCCGATGCACCGCCGTCCATTCAAGCCCGGCCAGAATGCCCGCAAGCGGACCCGGATGATCCGGCAGCGGGTCCGCCACCACAGGCAGGTCAAAACCAGCGAAGCGCGCCGGATCGCCATTGGCATTTAGCACCACCGCCGCAACCTGGGGCGTGATCCGCGCCAGCACATGATCCAGCAAAGGCCGCCCACCCAGCAGCCGCAGCGGCTTATCCCCGCCCCCCATGCGCCGCGCGAGGCCCCCCGCCAGCACCAGCCCCAGCGTTTCAGCCGCCATCATTCGCTGCCGCTTCCGCGCTGTTTTTGCGCCAATGCTTGGCACTTTCTTCTTCAACATAGCGCAGATCCGCATCGAAAATGATGCGGTCTTCACCAGCCAATGCGACAAAGCGCTTGCCCTTGCAGCGCCCGATCAACATCACGCCCGCTTCGCGCGCCAATTCCACACCCCAAGCGGTAAAGCCGGAACGCGATACCAGAATGGGAATGCCCATGCGCACGGTCTTGATCACCATCTCAGACGTGAGCCGCCCGGTGGTGTAGAAGATCTTGTCGCCAGGCGCTTCCTTGTTGCGGAACATCCAGCCCGCGATTTTGTCCACCGCATTATGCCGCCCGACATCTTCCATATAAACCAGCGGTTCATCCTGCCGACACAGCGCGCAACCATGAATGGCGCCGGCTTCCAGATAAAGTGTCGGCAGCGCATTGATCCGATGCAGCAGGCGATAAAGCCAGGATGTGCGAAGTTCCGCGCGCGGCAGTTTCGCTTCCGCAAAGCCTTCCATCAAATCGCCAAAAGCCGTGCCCTGGGCGCAGCCGGAAGTGAGCGTTTTCTTGCGAAGTTTCTCCTCATAATCCGTCCGCCGCGCCGTGCGCACAATCACCACGCCAAGATCATCATCATAATCAACGCCAATCACGTCATCATCGGCGAGCAGCATGCCTTGATTGAGCAAATAGCCCAGCGCCAAATCTTCGGGACGGTCGCCGATGGTCATCATGGTCACGATTTCCTGACCATTAAGAAACAGCGTCAGCGGGCGTTCGACCGTGACGCTCGCTTCAATCACCGCCCCCGTATGGTCACGCCCGGTGACGCGGCGCGTCAGGCGCGGATCGGCGGGATCTGGGCGGATGATGAGCGTTTCATGCATGGGCGGAAGATGGGCGGCGGGCCGCGCCAGCGCAAGGTTCGTGCGCCTTACGCCGCGGGCGGCGGCGCGGGATCGAACCCATCAGGCGTCACGCCTCGCGGCCTGATCATGGCGTAGGGCCCGCGCGGCAGGAAGCGCCCGGTGCCAGGTTCCGCCTGCACCTTGCCATCACGCATCACCACTTCACCGCGCCGGATGGTCATGACTGGCCAGCCCGTAACCTCCATACCCTCATAGGGCGTGTAATCCACCGCGTGCTGCATCAGCGCATTGGTGATGGTGACTTTCTTCTTTGGATC
>JAPLOJ010000098.1 GCA_026400795.1 Alphaproteobacteria bacterium | reverse complement strand
CGCCATTCCCGCGCCGCCTGCCAGCCCGCCACCGCCTGCCCTGCCCGGCGTGCAAGCCCCAGCAGATCAGCAATCCTGGTGCGGAGGCCCCGTTGCAGTAACGCCGTAAGACCGGGCGGCACAACCACAGGACCGCGCGCTGCGCGCGTAAAAGCCCACCGGCTGATGGCGCTTTCTAGCACATCGCCCCGCGCGCTCAACCACATTCCCCGCCCGGGGAGCCTTTCGGCCAAATCAGGCACGATTTCCCGCCCCGGACCCAACACAAAACGGATCATTTCCGCCTTGGGCAGGCTTTCGCGCGTGACAATACAGCGGCGAAGGGGGCCCTTTTCGGGCTCATCTTCCTCCGGCAGGGCGAGGGCTTCGGCCAGGGCTATGCCTCATGCCTCATCGCCGAGCCAACCGGCACGACGACGAGCTTCCATGACGATGGCATTGGCGGTTTCCTCATCCAGCGCTTCGGCGCCGAGGATTTCCACCAGCTCATCGCCGGCGAGATCCGCCAGATCTTCCAGGGACTTCACGCCTTTTTCGCCGAGCGTCACCATCATGGCCGGCGAGAAGCCGCCCACATCAATCAGCACATCATCCACACCCAGGCTGCGGCGCTTTTCATCCATTTCTGCATCCCGCTTTTCAATGAAGGTTTCAGCGCGGCGCTTCAATTCAGCGGCGACACTTTCATCAAAGCCTTCGATTTCGGCCAATTCCTCATCCGGTGCCTGCACAATGTCTTCGATGGAACCGAAGCCTTCCTGCACCAGAAGCCCCGCGATCACATCATCCACATCCAGCGCTTCCACAAAAAGCCCGGTGCGGCGGCGGAATTCTTCCTGGCGGCGTTCGCTTTCCTCGGCTTCCGTCAGAATATCCACATCATAACGCGTGAGCTGCGACGCCAGGCGCACATTCTGCCCGCGACGGCCAATGGCCAGGCTCAGCTGATCATCCGGCACCACCACTTCCACGCGGCGGCCTTCATCATCCAGCACCACCTTGCTGACTTCAGCAGGGGCGAGTGCATTCACGATGAAGGTGGCCTGGTCCTGCGACCAGGGGATGATATCAATCTTCTCGCCCTGCAATTCAGCAACCACCGCCTGCACGCGGGAGCCGCGCATACCAACGCAGGCGCCGACCGGGTCAATGGAACTGTCGCGGCTGATCACCGCCATCTTGGCGCGGCTGCCAGGGTCACGCGCCACGGCCTTGATTTCGATGATGCCGTCATAAATCTCCGGCACTTCCTGTGCGAACAGCTTCGCCAGAAAACCAGGATGCGTGCGGGAGAGGAAAATCTGCGGCCCGCGCGGTTCCTCGCGCACATCATAGATATAGGCGCGCACACGATCGCCATTGCGGAAGGCTTCGCGGGGGATGGTTTCATCACGTCGCAGCAGCGCTTCGGCGCGGCCCAGTTCCACCATGAGGTTCCCGTATTCGGTGCGCTTGACCGTGCCATTGATGATTTCACCAACGCGGTCCTTGTATTCTTCGAATTGCTTGCGGCGTTCCACTTCGCGCACGCGCTGGACAATCACCTGCTTCGCGGTTTGTGCGGCGATGCGGCCGAAATCAATCGGCGGCAGCGGGTCCACGATGAATTCACCAAGCTGAATGCCTGGCTTGATTTTTTGCGCGATACGCAAAGGGATTTGCGTCGCTTCGCTTTCAACTGGTTCGGCTTCCACCACTTCGGTAAAGCGTTCCAGCTTCACGCGGCCATCCTTGCGGTCAATGGTGGCGCGGATATCCTTCTCAAGCCCGTATTTGGCGCGGCCAGCCTTCTGGATCGCCTGTTCCATGGCTTCCAGCACTTCCTCACGCTCGATCATTTTT
>JAPLOJ010000203.1 GCA_026400795.1 Alphaproteobacteria bacterium | reverse complement strand
CCGCCACATCCACATAATCAACGCCGACCGACCCCAGCGCGATGATACGGCACTTCTTCAGCGCCTTGATCATCTTGGCATTGAATTGCATGCCCTTCGCATAGACCGCATCCGCCTGCCCGGCCTTGGCAATGAAATCCTTTTCAGTCGGCTGGCATTCGATGATCTCCACACCCATGCCCTCAAGCGCTTCCAGCTCATAATCATAGCCGCCGCCTGTGGTGGTGAAGGACGCCGCCGCGGGCGTCAGGATGGTAAATTTCGCCATGAGATAGGTCCTTTTCAGCTCATTCCTTGACCGCGCCGGTCAGGGAGGAAACGTAGTAATCCACGAAGAAGGAATAGAAGATCGCAACCGGGAGCGACCCCAAAAGTGAGCCCGCCATCAGCGCGCCCCATTGATAGACATCGCCTGTCACCAATTCAGTCAGGATTGCAACCGGCACTGTCTTGTTCTCGCTCGATTGAATGAAAGCGAGCGCATAGATGAATTCATTCCAGGACAGCGTGAAGGAGAAAATGCCAGCGCTGATCAGCCCAGGCACGGCAAGCGGCAGTGTGATCTGACGCAGGATTTGTAGCCGTGTGGCGCCATCAATCAGCGCGCATTCTTCAAGCTCATACGGAATGGATTTGAAATAGCCGATCAGCAGCCAGGTGCAGAAGGGCACGAGGAAGGTCGGATAAACCAGGATCAACGCAAAGGGTGAATCAAACAGCCCAAGTTGGAACACCATGGTCGCAAGCGGAATGAATAGGATGGAAGGCGGCACCAGATAGGCAAGGTAAATCCCGAGCCCGACATATTGGCTACCCGTGAAACGCAAGCGCTGAATGGCATAGGCCGCGAGTGTTGAGCTGATCAGCGAAAGAACAGTCGCGCCAACCGCTACCATCATCGTCGTCATCAACCACTTCGGATAAGCCGTATTGAACAGAAGCAACCGGATGTGATCTAGCGTGGGCGACGTGATCCAGAAGGGATTATGCGTCTTGTAATCGTAAAGTTCCGTATTCGGTTTGAAGGCCGTGATCGTCATCCAATAGAAGGGAAACAGCAGAATGATCAGAAAGCACGCAAGGGGCAGATAGATGGTGACCATCCGTCTTGCCTTGCTGTCCCAGGCCATTGTCTCAGGTGGCGGGGCTGAGCTGGCTTCGGTTTCTTCTGCTTTGGTTGTGGCGCTCATTGCTTTTTGCTCCCGGCTTCAATCATTGCTTTCACCCTGCTGCCATTTGCGCCGCGCCAAGGCGAAATAGCTGAAGAGCGTCGCGAAAACGAGGAATGGGATCATGGAAACCGCAATCGCCGCACCTTCCCCCAATTGCCCCGCCGGAATACCGCGCTGGAAGGCCAGCGTTGCGAGTAGATGCGTTGAATTCACCGGCCCACCGCGCGTGATGGCATAGACAAGCTGGAAATCCGTGAAGGTGAAAATGATGCTGAAGGTCATCACAATCGCCAGAATGGGTAGCAGCATCGGGAAGGTGATGTAGCGAAAGCGCTGCCAGGCGGTTGAGCCATCCAAAAGCGCCGCTTCATAAAGCGAAGGCGAAATGGTCTGCAAACCCGCCAGCAGCGAAATCGCCACAAAGGGAATGCCGCGCCAGATATTGGCCGCAATAAGGGACCAGCGCGCGGGCCAGGCGGTATTGATGAAATCCACATTGGTATCGCGCAGGCCAAGTTCGATCAGCATCCAGGAAATTACAGAAAACTGCGGGTTATAAATCCACCAGAAGGCAACCGCCGTCAGCACCGTCGGCACAATCCAAGGCAGCAGGATGATCGCACGCAGTAGTGATTTGAAGGGCAGGTGATTGTTCAAAAGCAGCGCCAACCAAAGACCCAGCCCAAATTTCCCGATGGTCGCGACGCCTGTATAGAAAACGCTGAAGAAGACCGCGTTCCAAAAGATCGGGTCTTCGAACATGAATTCGAAATTCTCAAGCCCAACCCAACGCCCGCTGCGCCCGATAGTTGTATCCGTAAAGGCAAGCCAAATCCCAAGCCCCAGCGGATAGGTCAGGAATACCGCAAGCAACCCGATAGCGGGCAGCAGGCAGATGAAAATCAGGAAGGGCTTCCAATCGAGCAGCCTTATCAGCCAATTCTGCTCGATCTTCGGCCTGACCCATCCGGTGGTTGTGCTGGACATTACTGGGGCTCCGGCAGGGGGCGGCCTTTACGTTGAAGGCCGCCCTTGTTGCGTTCAGGCACGACGGAAGATGCGGCGTGACCGGCGCTCGGCCTCGCGCATCGCCGCTTCCGGTGTCGCCTGACCGGCAGCGACAGAAGCGAACATCTGCACCAGCACATATTCCGCATTCGCCTGGCCAGAAGCTTCAGACAGCGGCCCCTTATAGCCATTCCAGAATTGATTATTCATGGAATCGCGGAACAGCGTGATCTTCGGATCACTGGTCCAAACCGAAGCGGCACGATAGGCATTCAGCGGATGCGCCCAATAGCCAAGATTGGCGTTCAGCCAAGGCTCATATTGTTCCTGTTCCATCATGAAGGTCAGGAAAGCCTTGGCCGCATTGGGGAAACGGCTATGGCGGAATACCATGGCATTCAGCGTCAGCGGCGCGCTTGGCCAGCTATTGGCAACACCAAGCGGCATGACGGAATGTTCGGTATCTTCCGCAATAGCACGAGTTGCAGGGTCGTTCTTCAGCGCAAAGTAAAGCGACACGCCGTTGGAGGTAACCCAGCAGGCACTGGCGGCATAGGCTTGGTTATTGCTGATATCGCCCCAGGAAATTGTGCCGCCATCAACAAAGGTGGGGTAGAGTTCCCTGAGGTAATTGAGCGCCGCCAGCGTCTGCGGGCTATTGACCGAAACCGCGCCGCTTTCATCAGTGATGGAAGCGCCATGGCTCCACATCAGCCAATTGGCGAAGCCATTGCCATCGCCCACCGCATTGCCAAGCGCGAAGCCTGATGGCTTGTTGGCTCGGCGAAGCCGCTTGCACATTTCAAGGAAGCCCGGCAGGTCGGTAGGCGCTGTATCATAGCCCACTTCCTTGACTGCGGATTTGCGCCATACAAGTGGGCCGGCAGTCCCGCCAAAGGGTAGGCCGATCCAATTATTCGTGCCGTGGCGTTTGCCGAGCTTTTCGCCAACAAACATCCAACCGCCATATTTTTTGCCGAGATACTCAGCAATATCGGTAACTTCCACCAGCTTATCGGCATAGATATGCGGCGATTCATTGAAGCCGATGATGCAATCCGGGCCAGCGCCGGTATTAGCGGTGACGGCCGTTTGCTGGTTGATGTCTTCCCAGCCCACGAAATCCACGCGCACTTGTACGCCGGTTTGCTGGGTGAAGCGTGCGGCGGAGGCGCGGAACACATCTTCATCCGGTTGCACGAAACGCACCGGGCGCAGGATGCGCAGCGTCGCGCCGTTTTCAATCGCCAAGCGCGGCGCGGCTACACTCGCATCGCCACGCACCAGCCCTTGCGCCAAGGCTTCGCCCCCTGCGGCGAGTGCGGCCATGCCGACACCTGCCCCAAGAATACTACGCCGTGTAATGATATTTGCCATGTTTCCACTCCCTGTTGTTGTGTTGAAACGAAGCTAAATCCGCTGCCCGCTTGCCTTGTCGAAGATGTGGACAAGGGGAAGGTCGGGCGAAACCGCCAGTACATCCCCATGATTGGCCACGATCCTTTCACGGAAGGCGCCCATCAAGGAAATCTCACCAATGCGCAGGGTAACCTGCGTCTCGGAACCCGTGGGTTCCACGACCTGGATGCGCGCCTGGATGCCGTTAGGATCAAGGCGAAGATGTTCTGGCCGAATGCCATAAACCACCTCAGCTCCGTCACGCCCGGCATGGGCGGGCGGTAGGGGCCAGCGCGTGCCACCACCATCAATGAAGCTGCCATCCTTGATCCGTCCGGCCAGCATGTTCATAGCAGGTGATCCGATGAAGCCGGCAACGAAAAGATTGGCCGGGCGGTCATAAAGATCGAGCGGCGCGCCGGCCTGTTCAATGCGGCCATGGTTCATGACCACAATCTTATCCGCCATGGTCATGGCTTCGATCTGGTCATGCGTCACGTAAACCGTGGTGACCTTCAGGCGCTGATGCAAATCCTTGATCTCGGAGCGCATCTGCACACGAAGCTTGGCATCAAGATTGGACAAGGGCTCATCAAACAAGAACACTTGTGGGTTGCGGACAATGGCCCGCCCCATAGCGACACGCTGGCGCTGACCGCCCGAAAGCTGGCGCGGGAAGCGATGCAACAATTGCTCAAGCCCCAGAATGCGCGCGGCCTTCTGCACTTCCTGGTCCATCACTTCCTTGGGCGCGCCTGCCAGCTTCCTGGAAAAGGCCATGTTCTGATAGACGGTCATATGCGGATAAAGCGCGTAGTTCTGGAAGACCATCGCGATATCGCGATCCTTCGGCGGCACCTTATTCACCACCCGGTCGCCGATTGAGATCTCACCGCCCGTGATATTCTCAAGCCCCGCCAACATGCGCAGCAGGGTGGATTTGCCGCAGCCGGAAGGCCCGACCAGCACCACAAATTGCCCGTCTTCGATATCCACGCTCACGCCATGCAGAATTTGCGTGGAACCGAAGGCCTTTCTGACGTCGCGAATTTCTACTGTCGCCATACCCTGTTCCTTCCCGGCCTGCGGTTCACCGCTTCTATTGGCGTGAGACTTCCGTTTCCTTGGACGTAATGAATTCCAGTAGCGCCGGCGTGCCATTCTTGGTCTGTTCAATGCCGCGCTTGATCGCCGGGATGATATCCGCGATCTTTTCAACCCTTTCGCCATAACCGCCAAAGGCGCGCGCCATCGCCGCGTAATCGCCGGAAATATCGGTGGAGCGATACTTCTTCGTGCTGATCGGCATGACCTTCAATTCGATCGCCATGGAGAAGTTATTGAGTAGGATTGAAAGAATGGGGATGCGTTCACGCACCGCGGTCTCAAAATCCATCCCCGTAAAGCCAATCGCCGCATCGCCCCAGACATTGATGCAAAGCTTGTCCGGCGCGGCGAGCTTGGCACCCATCGCGAGCCCAAGCCCATAGCCCAACTGCGTGGTCTTGCCCCAGCCGAGATAAGTCAGCGGCTTGCGGCTGACCCAGAAGGGCGAGAGCTGATCGCGCGGGCTGCCGGCATCATGGGTGATGATGGTATTGTCCACATCCACCGTCCGCCACAAATCGCGCAACACACGATAGGGGTTGAGCGGCGAGGCATCGCTATCCGTCTTATGCGCCCAGGCCGCGAGCCATTCCTTGTCCAGCGCCGCGATTTCCTTGGCAACCGCCGTGCGGCTGCGCGGCTTCTTGATGCGCGTGGCCAAATCCGCAATCAGCCCATCCATGGTCAGGCCCGCATCGCCAATCAGGCCGATGTCAATCGGAATATCCTTGCCGAGATGGTCAGGGTCGAGTGTTGCGTGAATGATCTTCTTGCCGCTTGGCATTTTCACGCCGAAATTCGTCTCAGTGAATGAACAGCCAATCCCAAGGATCACATCGGCATTATCCAGGAAATGCCGCACACCACGCCGCATCGCGAGGCCACCTGACCCCAAGGCCAAAGGATGATCTTCCGGGAAGGAGGATTTGCCGCCAAGGCTGGTGGTGACGGGTGCCGCCAACATTTCAGCGAGCGCCTGCAATTGCGGCCAGGCGCGCGCCCAATGCACGCCGGTGCCGGCATAGATTACAGGGCGTTTTGCCTTGGCCAGCATGGCCGCAGCGCGTTCCAGATCAACCGGATCAGGCCCGTAACGCGTGGCCGCCACCGGGTGATAGGCCAGCGGTTCCGGCACTTCCTCATTCCACATATCGGTCGGAATTTCGACCAGCACGGGACCGCCTCGGCCATTGCGCAGCCGCGCGAAGGCACGGCGCAGAATATTCGGCACCTCAGCCGCGCTCATGATGGGCTCAGCGGATTTGGTGATGCCGCGCATTTGCACGGAAGAATTGAAATTCGGGTCAATATGCGCGATGCGGCGCGGATAACCCATGGGCAGCACCAGCACCGGCACGCTTTCGCCGTAGCATTGCGCCACGCCGCCATAGGCGTTCTCGGCGCCTGGTCCATGCTGCATGCAGAAGGCGCCAATGGTGCGGCCCGATGTCACGCGCGAAATGGCATCCGCCATATGCAGGCCGATTCTCTCCTGCCGCACCATGATGGGGCGGATATCCGCATCCGCCGCATATTCGATCAAATGATTGACCGGATAGCCGGTGAGGATCTGAATCCCCTCACGCTTCATGATTTCCGCAATGGCCGCGCCGAGTTTCATGCCGGACTTCCTCTACCCTGGCGCCAGGCGCCGTTTCATCCCTTGGCACGCTCACGGTGCCTCAGGGGGAAGCCTAGGCTTGCTTTGCGCCCGGATGCAATAAGGCAATGGCCTTGCGCCCTAAGCCCGGCCCCGGCAGGCTACCCGCGCCCTTTTGAAGGATCACCCATGCCCATCCCCGCCTTGTTTCAGGGCAGAATCGCCCTGCCGGTGATTGCCGCCCCCATGTTCCTGGTCTCCGGCCCCGATCTGGTGGTGGAAACCTGCAAGGCCGGTGTGGTGGGCAGCTTCCCCGCGCTCAATCAGCGCAGCACGGAAGGCTATGGGGAATGGCTCGCCGAAATCCGGGAGAGAACCGGCAATGCCGCAGCCCCCTTTGGCGTCAATCTGATTGTGCATCGGTCCAACGCCAGGCTGGATGCGGATTTGGCCGAAACCGTGCGCCAGCGCGTGCCCTTCGTGATCACGTCACTCGGCGCGGTGTCTGAGGTGGTGGAGGCCATTCATGGCTATGGCGGGCTGGTGTTCCATGACGTGATCAATCTGCGCCATGCGCAGAAGGCGGCGGAAGCCGGCGTTGATGGGCTGATCGCGGTTGCCGCCGGCGCGGGCGGCCATGCCGGCACCTACAACCCCTTCGCCTTTGTGCAGGAAATCCGGCAATTCTATCAGGGCACCATCATCCTATCGGGTGCCATGTCCACCGGGGCGCATGTGGTGGCGGCGCGGGCGGCGGGGGCGGATTTCGCTTACCTAGGCACGCGCTTCATCGCCACCACCGAAAGCCGCGCGCCGGAAGACTACAAGCAAATGATCCTGGCCGCGACGGCCAAGGATATTGTCTATACCAATGCGATCAGCGGGGTGAATGGCAATTTCTTGAGTGCGTCGCTAGAAGCGGCGGGGCTCGATCCAGCGAATTTGCCTGAATTCAACAGGGAACTTCATTTGGGCAGCAGTGAAAAACGCGCCTGGAAAAATATCTGGTCCGCCGGCCAGGGGGTTGGCGCGATTCAGGATGTGCCGAGCACGGCAGAATTGGTGGCGCGGCTGCGGCGGGAATATGCGGAGGCGGTTGCGCGGTTGAATGCGGGGTTTGCGGCTTAGCCGAGCGACAACCCCGACCCATGGGAGACCGGTTGGGCCATTTATAAAAATATGGTCCTCCTAATTCCTAAATCGTATAGCTGAAATGTTTTCTAATGCTGACACCCTCATTAGTAGCAAGAAGGCAAGCGGTTCCATGAAAAATCGCACGAATTAGCGGCGACGTAGTTTACTAAGTTTGATGAAAGTCGGAAAAGACGCTTCAAACAAACCTTGTATATCTGAGAATAAGGGTAGCAGAAAAGCTTTGTACCAAAGGCTCTTTTGTTCTACTAAAAGCGCTGCTGCATAAGAAATAAACGTCGTTGTCGAACTGGGTGATCGAATCATGGCTCTTTATGATCCTAATCCCGAGGAGGACCTTTTGGACCTCGTGAACGCCTATCGTCAAAAGTTCAACGACCTGCCCGAACTTTGGGCGTTAAACGTGCCGCCAGAGAAAGTGAAAGCGGCATTGAAACAAGCGATCAGCAACGGAAGGCCTTTCACGACAGAGGAATGGGAGAAAGAAATGAATATCATAAAGCCCCCTCCTGGCGCTTTTACTTAGTGCACCCCTATACACTGAACTCATCCAGCGGAGAGACGCATGTTTGATGCCATATTCCATGCGGATTGGAGCGTCAGCAAATCCAAAAGATGGCTAACGAAGGCTGAAAGACACCAAAGCGGCTGGGAGATATCTTCGCTGGCAATTGCTCCTTGTCAGCTTGCTGACCTGCTATTGGGGGAGGCACGCGATAGCCGAGTACTCGCGGGCTTTGATTTCCCTATCGGGGTGCCCGCCAAATGGGCCAATAAGGTGAAACTTGGAAGTTTCCGGAGTTTTCTTGATCAACTTGCACAGGCCCCTGATCCAGCATTCTTTAAGGTCGCGGGATCACGGCAAGAACTAAGTCCAGAGCGACCATTCTACCCCGCGAAAGCGATATCTGGCGTTAAGCAAGAGCATCTCTATGCGGCGCATGGCCTAAAAGCTTTCGAAGAGCTACGCCGACAATGCGAAGCTCGCACCAAGCACCGCCAGGCCGCGTGTCCGTTATTCTGGACATTGGGGGCAAATCAGGTCGGCAAGGGGGCGATTTCGGGCTGGCGAGAGGTCGTCATACCGTGCGTAAAAGAAGGGGCACGTCTTTGGCCCTTTGACGGAGAATTGAGCGCGGAAAGCTTCAACGGCTTGACCATCGCTGAGACCTATCCGGCCGAAATCTATGGTTGGATCGACATCAAATTCCAAGGTAAAGGGGGGAAAAGGTCACAGGCTAAGCGGCGCGAATTCATTCAGACAATCCGAGCATTTATGGAAAAAAGAAGCATCTCGCTTTCCGAAGATGTTGACGCACAACTACAAGATGGTTTCGGCGCCGCCGCGGATGGCGAGGACAGGTTTGATGCCTTCTGTGGCGCCTGTGGCATGATCGAGATTGCCAATGGTTGCCGCGCCGACGGCGCCCCTCGTGATCCGGACATTCGCAATTACGAAGGATGGATTTTAGGTCAGAAGGCCGAAGATAGTACTTCTCACTGACGCCTGATGGATTACTTCCTAAGCTCCATCTGGATCGGCCCCTCCCGCTCCCCGCGCGCGAATTGATCCACCATGGCATTGCCGGTTTGGCCGAGCTTCGCGGCCTCACCAGTCCAGATGATGCGGCCCTTGTGGATCATGGCGGCATCATCGCCAATCCGCCGCGCGCTCGCCATATCATGCGTGATGGAAACGGCGGTCGCACCCAGCCGATGCACCACATCAACAATCAGCCCATCAATCACCGCGCCCATGATGGGATCAAGGCCGGTGGTGGGTTCGTCGAAGAAAATGATCTCAGGCTCTGCCGCAATGGCACGCGCAAGGGCGACGCGCTTTTGCATGCCGCCGGAAAGCTCTGATGGCGAAAGATCGCCCACCGATGCAGCTAGGCCAACCTGCGCCAGCACCTCGGCCGCCTTGTCGCGGGCCCGCGCGCGGG
>JAPLOJ010000367.1 GCA_026400795.1 Alphaproteobacteria bacterium | reverse complement strand
CCAGGCCAGCGGCATGGGTGGAGGCATTGCGGTAAAGCCCTTCCACCTGCAGCGCGATAACCAAAAGCCGCGCCACTTGCTCATCGCTATCGCGCATTTCCTGCAAGCGTGCTTCGCCTTCAATCGCCTGCGAAAGTGTGACGGGCTTGGCTGGATTATTCGGAATGAGGGAGGCGATCTTATCCACCTGCCCATAAGGCATACCCAGCACGCGCCCTACATCGCGCACCGCGGCCTTGGCTTGCAGCTTGCCGAAGGTGATGATTTGCGCGACGCGATCCTCGCCATATTCCCGCCGGACATAGGCAATCACCTCGTCGCGCCGGTCCTGGCAGAAATCAATATCGAAATCCGGCATGGAAACGCGTTCGGGGTTGAGGAAGCGTTCAAACAGGAGGCCAAAGCGGATGGGATCCAAATCCGTGATCAGCAGCGACCAGGCAGCGACCGAACCTGCGCCCGAACCGCGCCCCGGCCCTACCGGAATGGGCGGCGTTTGCGCCTTGGCCCATTGGATGAAGTCGGCAACAATCAAGAAATAGCCGGGAAAACCCATTTTCTCGATGACGCCGATTTCATAGGCCAGGCGTTCGCGATATTGCGTGCGCGTCGCTTCATCCGGCGCGGGGCGCATGGCGTCCAGGCGCTGTTCAAGCCCGGCTTCGGCCATGGCGCGGAGTGTTTCAGCTTCCGTCTTGCCTTCCTGCACCTTGGGGCAGATCGGCAATTCGGGCTTCCGCGCTTCGGTCATCACCGCGCTCATGCGCGCAATGGCGAGCGTATTGTCGCAGGCATCGGGCAAATCCGCGAAAAGCGCGCGCATGGCTTCTGCGGGCTTGAACCAATGCTCCGGCGTCACGCGCCGGCGGTCACGTTCAGCCATGGTGCGACCTTCGGCGATACACAGCAGTGCATCATGCGCTTCATACATGGCTGGCGCTGCGAAATAGACATCATTGGCGGCAATGATCGGCAGCCGCGCGGCATGGGCAAGTGCGAGCAAGGCTGGTTCCAGCCGCGCTTCCTCATCCCGCCCATGGCGGTTGAGCTCCACCGCCAACCGATCCGGGAAGGCTTCCTTGAAGCGCGCGAGCAGCTTTTCGGCGGCGGGTTTTTGGCCTTCCAGCAATAGCCGCGAAATCGGGCCGAGCGTGCCGCCCGTCAGCAGAAACAGCCCTTCGGCATGCGCCGCGAGTTGGTCCAGCAGCACGGCTGGCTTGCCGGAGGCATCGTCCCGCAAAAAGCCGAGCGATGACAGGCGTTGCAGATTATCGAGCCCCTTAGGCGTGAGCGCGAGTGCCACCAGCGGATCAGGCTGCAGGCGGTGCGCATCGGGCCGATCAGCATCCGTGCTGGCGCGGGAAAGCCCCAATTGGCAGCCCATGATCGGCTGCACGCCCTTCTTCGCGCAGGCTTCGGCGAATTCCAAAGCGCCGAAAAGATTGCCGGTATCCGTCAGCGCCAGCGCCGGCATGCCATCGGCCACGGCAAGCGCGGCGAGCTTTTCAACCTTGATCGCGCCTTCCGAGAGCGAATAGGCAGAATGCGTGTGCAGATGAATAAAGGACATGCAGCTTGCGTTCCGGAATCGCGTGAGCGGCAAGGT
>JAPLOJ010000234.1 GCA_026400795.1 Alphaproteobacteria bacterium | reverse complement strand
CCTGCCTGGCGGGCGGTTTCGTCTGGATTTGACCGAGGAAATCCGAATGCCGCGCGATGCGGAGGGCTTGATTGACATCAACGCCGCCACGCAAAAAATGAACGAGGTGATTGAAAGCTGGGTGCGGGAATATCCCGGCCAATGGCTTTGGATGCATCGTCGCTGGCGGTGACGTAGCTTATGGAAAAGGCGGGTCCTCATGCTCACGATCAGGCGATCAAAGCCACTTTCCGAACTTGATCGCGGCGAAACCTTTGAGGTGCAGGATACGCTGAGCGCCGCGCATGTCGCGCGTTTTTCCGTGATGTTCGGCCTGGATGACAAGGTGGTGCCGGCGCGCGCTGCGGGCGCATTGCTCGCCCATTTGATCACCACGCGCTTTCCGGGGCCAGGCAGCCGGATCATTGCCGAAAACCTGCGCTATGGCGGCGGCATGACGGAAGGCGATGTGCTGACAACGGGCCTGGCGGTGCTGGATATTGACCAACAGGCGGGCGTGGCGCGGCTTGCCTGCCGCGTGACCGGGCCTGGCGGCATGGTGCTGGCGGAAGGTGAGGTTGAGGTGCTGCCCCCCACAACCGCCGAAGAACGCGCTCTGCCGCAAATGACCGGACTTGGCCCCCATGCCGGCAAGGTGATGGCAGACCTTTTCGCGCGTTGCCGCGCCCTGCCGCCAGTGCCGACTGCGGTTGCGCATCCTTGCGATGCGGAAAGCCTGCGGGGTGCGATCCTGGCCGCGCAGCAAGGGCTGATCACGCCGATCCTGACGGGGCCGGAGGCACGGATACGCGCGATTGCGGCGAAGGAATCGCTCGACCTTTCGGGCATTGCGCTGATTGGCACGGAACATAGCCATGCCTCGGCCGAGGCCGCGGTGGCGTTGGTGCGGGAAGGCCGGGCGGCGGCGCTCATGAAGGGCAGCCTGCATACGGATGAATTGCTGGGCGCGGCTTTGGCGAAGGAAGCGGGGCTGCGCACGGAACGGCGCGTGAGCCACGCCTTTGTGCTGGACGCGCCGCTTTACCCCCGCCCGCTGATCATCACCGATGCGGCGGTGAATATCGCGCCCGATCTGGAAGCCAAGGCGGATATCATCCGCAACGCCATCAAACTGGCTCAGGCCATGGGGATTGCGACGCCCAAGGTCGCGATCCTGGCGGCGGTTGAGACCGTCACGCCCAAGATGCAGGCCACCTTGGATGCCGCGGCGCTTTGTAAAATGGCGGAGCGAGGGCAGATCACCGGGGGCGTGCTGGATGGGCCGCTTGCCTTCGACAACGCCATTAGCCCGGTTGCGGCGGCGGCCAAGGGCATTCAATCCCCGGTTGCGGGCCAGGCGGATATCCTACTGGTGCCGGATTTGGAGGCGGGGAATATGCTCGCCAAGCAATTGGCCTATCTGGGTGGGGCGGAGTCTGCAGGGATTGTGCTGGGGTTGCGGGTGCCGATGGCGCTGACCAGCCGGGCGGATAATGCCATGGCGCGGCTGGCCTCAGCGGCCTTGTTGCGGCTGATGGCGCCGGCCTAGGGCGCCTTGAGACTTCCCTTTTCAGCCTTGGGGCGGATGCGCTAGAAGGGGCTTATGAACTCATCCCGCATCTTCGCCTTGTGGCCGCGCGCCATTTTCTTTCTGCCGCTTGGGTTGGCGATGGCCGGCTGCAGCGACTCCTCTCAGGTGCGAGAGGTGGAGCGCGACGAATACAACACTGACAGCAAACGCGAACAATTGCTGCGCGCCACATCAGCGGCGGGCACATCGGGCGGAATCACGCTGTTTGGTGGTGGCACGGAAAAGGGCCAGGAGAATAGCGCCGGCGGCGGCGGGCTTGGTGTGAATGCGTTCCTGTGGCGTGCGACGCTGGATACGCTGGCCTTCATGCCGCTTGCATCCGCCGATCCGTTCGGCGGCGTCATTATCACGGATTGGCACGCGCCGGGCGGCGTTTCTAATGAGCGCTTTAAGGCGACAGCCTATGTGCTTGGGCGGCAATTACGCTCTGACGGAGTGAGGATTTCATTGTTCCGCCAAGTGCGCGGTTCGGGCGGCTGGGTGGATGCGCCGGTCAGCACGGCGACGGCGGCGGAATTGGAAGACAAGGTGCTGACCCGTGCGCGCGAATTGCGGAGCCAATCGGCGGGGCGCTAAGGCGCTTTCGCGGCTTTCCGGATTGCACGCCAGATGATGCCGCCTGCCGCGCTTTGGGGCCAGGTACAATTGGCCATGCAGCAGGGGCGGCTTGATGTGGCTGAGGCCGGCGCGGAGCAGATACTGCGCGCGGCGCCGCGCCATCCGGGCGCGTTGCATATTCTGGGTGTGATTTGCCTGCAACGTCGCCAAATGACCGAGGCGCTGCGCTGGTTGAAGAAAGCGTCGCAGGCAGATCAACGCAATGCCATGATCTGGGCCACACTTGGCTATGCCTGTTTTGAAGCTGCGGCCTTCCGTGATGCGGTTGAAGCTTTCCGTAAGGCAGCGTCGCTTGATCCGCGCGCGCATCCGGCATTGCACGGTTTGGGCAAAAGCCTGCAAGCCTTGGGCAGGCATCAGGAAGCAACCGGCGCCCTGGGGCGCGCCGTGGCGCTTGAACCGCGCAACCCGGATTATGTGAATGATCGCGGCGTGGCGCTGATGGAAAGCGGCGCGCTGCAGGATGCCTTGCGGGACTTCGAAGCGGCGTTGGCGCTAGTGCCGGGGTTTTTCGGTGCCTTCCTGAATATGGGATTGGTGCTGAAAAAGCTGGGCGATCCGAAGGCGGCGTTGGCGGCGCTGGATCAGGCGGTAACGCTCAATCCTTCTTTCGCGCCGGCGCATAACAACCGCGCGGCTGTACTGCTTGATTTGGAAGAATATGCGCAGGCTTTGATGTCGGCTGAGCGCGCGATTGCTCTGGCGCCGGATTTTGCGGAGGCCTGGAACAATCAGGGCCTCGCGCAGCTTGGTCTTGAACAGCGGGAAGCGGCGCTGGAAAGTTTTGGGCAAGCCGTGCGGTGTGATCCCGCGAATGCGGCGGCGCATTACAATGCGGGCGGCGTGCATTGGAAGCGCGGTGATTACGCCAGGGCGGCAGAGGCTTATCGCCTTTCCCTGCGCGCCGCGCCCGCGCAGCCGATAGCGCTGAATGATCTTGGCTTGGCGGAAGCGGCTATTGGCCATCACACCGCAGCGCTGGAATGTTATGATCGCGCCTTGCGGCTGACGCCGGATTTTGCCGAGGCGCAATTCAACAAATCCCTGACATGCCTATTGCTTGGCAACTTCGCTGAGGGTTGGCGCCTATGGGAAGCGCGCAAGCGGAAGAAAATCCCGGTGGGCTTTCAGGATTTCGGCCTGCCGCTTTGGACCGGTGCGCAGGAGGTCAGCGGGCGGCGTATCCTGCTCCATTGGGAACAGGGTTTTGGCGATACGATCCAATTCATCCGCTATGCACCGCTGGTGCGGGCGAAGGGTGCCAATGTGGCGTTGATGGTGCAGCCGGAATTGGCACCGCTGATCCGCCGCGTCATGCCCGATATTGACCTGGTGGAGCAGGCGCCAACAGATGCGACGCTGCAATGCCCCTTGATGAGCCTGCCACGTGCCTTCGATACGATGTTGCAAAGGATTCCCCCCGCGCCACTTTGGCAGGCGGATGGGGTGCGCCGTGACACCTGGCGCGCAAGGCTTGGTACGGCGGGGCGCCCAAGGATTGGCTTCGCCTGGCGCGGCAGTGCGGGCCATGGCAATGACCGCAACCGATCCTTGGCGTTGCAGGATGTTTTGCTGCTGGTGGACGAAAGCGCCGCATGGTTCGGTATTCAAAAGGGCATGCCGGATAGTGACCGCTTGGTATTGATGGGCGTGCCGGATTTGCGTGTATTCGATCACGAAATCACAGATTTCGAAGATACGGCCGCGTTGATTGCCGAGATGGATTTGATCATCACCGTGGATACCAGCCTTGCGCATCTGGCGGGCAGCATGGGCCGTGACTGTTGGATCATGTTGCCATTCAATCCGGATTGGCGCTGGCTGATGGATCGGCAGGACAGCCCTTGGTATGCGTCTGTCAGGTTGTTTCGACAGCCGCGTATCGGCGATTGGGCAGGCGTTATGCATGAAGTGCGCGCCGCACTTCATACGCGTTTTCGCTGAAGTGCGGTGCTGTCTTTTTCAATCACCAACTACGGACAGGCTATTGACGGGGATGACGACAATGCCTGGCACATTCAAGGTTGCCGGCGTGGCAAGCGGTGCCCAGAGAATGGGATTGCCGGTCGCTTGCGCATCAAAGACGCCGATATGGGTCAGGGTGCCGGGTGCTGCGGTGAAGGTGAAGCGGATTTCAGTGATATTGGTTTGTGTGCCAGTACCGAAGAAGGTCACTGGCTGGCGGGTATAGCCGCCGCCATTAGCCTCCCCTGTGACGCCGGTCGCGTCCGAACCACCGGTGCCGAGTGCGATGAAGACCGCTGAAGGCAAGGTGGGGCGACGACCAACGGCAGAGCGGCCAAGAAGATTCTTGGCGTAATCGGTGAGCGATGTCATGCGTATTTTCCTGCAAGGGGTGAAGGGCGGAGCCTTGCAACGCACGCTTTTGGATAGCGCGCGCTGCAATGCGCTGCACGCGAGAGGTTCTTGGCTTGGCGGTGGAAAAGGCCAGAATTCTCGCTTCGTTCAAGGCGGCGATGGGCCGTGGCAAGCTCAGGAAACCACCAGCCCATCCGGCCAGCGCCAAGCGGTCCCATCACTGATCGCCAAGCGCTTATTCGCGATACCGTCCGAAACATAGATCATACAGCGCGGATAGGTCGCGGCCGGGGGCAGGGTTGCGACCGTAAAGGGCGGCAATTGCAAAGGTGATCCCGCCTGCACCGGGCCAGTGCCCTTGCCAAGCAGCAATAGCGCGACATTCGCATCCGTGCCCTGCGCGGTGATTTGCGGCGGCGCGCCGGTTGCGGTGCCATTGATGCGCACGAAATTGGTCGGCGTGGCAACCGCATTCACTTCGAAGGCAAGGCTACCACGGCTATTGAAACGCACCGGCGCAATATTTTTGGCAGAGAGCTGGATCGGGATATTGGCATCCGTCCCAGTGGCTGAGATGGTGGGTGTGCCGCCGGCGATGCTGCTCGACAGGGTGAATTGATTGACACTGCCGGCTGGCGTGGTGACGGTGAGCGCATTTGCGCCCGCAGCCCCGCCAATGCTTGTCGTGCCGGGTGCAACCCGCATCAATTCAGCGCCACCAATGCTGAGCACCAGGTTGCCCGTGCTGGGTTGGGAAATACCCGTGTCCAGCGACCCGACCATGACGCCAGGCCGATCAACACGCCCCCCCGGTGCGGCAGAGGCAATAAAGCCATTGGTGGCAGCATTGACCAGCGGCCCGGAGTTGCCATTGCCGAGCAGCGCTGGCGATCCGAGATAGATTTGATTCGGATTGCCAACGGCCACATTCGCCAAATGGATGGCAGCGGAACCATCATTAAGCCGATTATAGTATTCCGCGCGGAAGGCGAAGATATCCAGGCGGTTATTGCTGCCATTCACGCGAATGGCGTTACTTTCGGCAACATCCACGCGAAGATTACCGATTTGAACGCGCACGTTGCTGCCATCAATCAATATCCCCATCGCACCTGCCACCGGTACGGGTGCACCTGCTGTAAAGAGCTCACTTTGGGTGGTGATATTGGCGATGCGGCCATCCACATCATTGCCATCAATCCAGACGCCATACTTGGAGAAATCCGCGTAGATATTGCTGGCGTAGAATTTCGTGGTGACCCCGGAAGCGGAAGAACTGAAGCGCAGCGTGGACCGCGCACCAAGCACGAAGATATCATCCAGAAAAACGCCATCCACTTTCCGGAATACCAACGCGTCCTGATTGTTTTGCTGCCACGTGATCACATGCCCGTTATCGGTATTGAAATTCCAGAAATGCACATGTTCCAGGCGGCAGATGTCAAGGCAACGATCCACCTCAACGCCACGGGTGAAAACCTGGCCGCGCAGGCGCTTGATGCTCATGCGGCCGGAATTATCGCACCAAATGCCGCGATTGACGGCGACGAGAAACACGTTTTCGAAATCCACCGCGCCAAGGCAATCTTGCACGCGGAAGACGTAATCATAATCCGTCGGCGCCCAGGAAGCGCTATAGGCTTGATTGTGATATTGCCGAACAGCGATGTCGCGTACGATAGAACCGCGTGCCATGGAACCGGAAAAGGTGAAGGGCGTGAAGCCGGTTTGGTCAATCTTCAGCCAGGTGCCATGCGCCTCATTCGGGCCTTCGGTGAAGCCTGCGCCCTGCAGCGTGACCGTGACGCCATCAATCACGATCGGGCTGGCGATCCGATAAACGCGGGCGCCGAATTGCAGCACACCGCCGCCAGCAAGCTTCAAGGCATTGATGGCTGCCTGGATGGCGGGGGCGTCATTGGTGGTGCCGTTGCCGACCGCGCCGAAATCCCGCACATGGGCCGGGCGATCGGTCAGGATGCCGGAGCGCAGCTGCGCCATGGTGGCGCGCCTGGTGGCCAGGCTGGCGCCATTGTTCTGCACCAAGGGCAGCATATCGGCATCGGCGGTGGCGGAAACGCTAGGCAGCGCGCTGATTTTTGAATCGGACATGGAGAGCCTTTTCGTGGTTGATCCGAACACGCCGGGTGCAATGACCTGGCGTGCGGTGATGGGGATGGATGGTCGCGAAAAATTTCAGAACAGCAGCAATTGGCTGCCCGTTTCGAGCCGCAGCACCTGACCTTCTTCAGTTAGTAGGCGTGGCGGTGCGCCAATGGCGAAGGGCGGGGATGTAATGCTGTGGGATGTATCCGCCGAATTGTGCGCGATGATGCGATAGCCACCGCCTGGTGCTTGGGCGGCAAAAAGGGATGTGGCGCGTCCTGACCCGACCGCGACATTTTGGGTACTCAGAATCGTGCCGACAGTATTCACAAGCTGGAAGGTGATATTGGCGATGCTACCCAGAATGCTGGCGCCGACGGCAATTGAAGCGCCGGGTTCGATCGCCTCAGGCATCGGGTCCAGAATGATGGCGCGCGTCTGTGGAGTACCAGCCAGGGTGAGCTTGAAGGGCAGGTTGCCGGATCGCCGCAACTCGGGCGGCGCGCCAGCCGCATCGAGCGTCAGGCCCGACCCAGTCACATTGTCTGCGCGGATCGGTAGCATGATCGTGGCATCGGCGGTCTGGGCCATCACGATATCGCCAGCACGCATTTGCTTACTGGCAGGCACGAAATAATCGGCCGCTTGAACCTGGTCTCGGCTATCCGTGGTGCGGTAGTGCCATAGGGTGAAGCCATTCGCGGCGCTGAGCACCGTGAGGTTGGTCGCGATGAAGGGCATGGGCGCTCCTGATCCGTGCCGCACAGCAGGGCGGGTGCCCGGCTGGCTGCAAGGTTGGGGTGAAGGTTCAGGGAGGGGGGAGCTTCGGGCGCAATTCGGCCCTTGATGGGCGAAGAGATAACGGATTAAAAGCCTAATGTCAAGGAAAAAATACAGGCGTGACGAATTTTCTGCTGCCCCCCAAGATCGCGCCGAATTCCGTTACAAGAAGCCCATTGATTGCGGAGCTGCGCCCATGATTTATCGCCTGATCGTCCTGCTTGCCCTGCTGATTCTACCAGGCATCACCTTCGCGCAGGAGCGTGTGGTGAATGTCTATAACTGGTCCGATTACATAGACCCCTATGCCGTGCAGCGCTTCACGCGCGAAACGGGCATTCGCGTGCGCTATGATGTCTATGACAGTCTGGAAACGCTGGAAGGCAAGCTTTCCGCCGGGCGTTCGGGCTATGACATTATTGTGCCGACCAGTGAGCCGAGCTTCGCGCGGCTGCTCCGCGCCGGCGCGCTCTCGCCGCTTGATCGCGCACGCATTCCGAATTGGCGCAATCTTGATCCGACATTGATGGCGCGTGTGGCGGAAATTGATCCCGGCAATCGCCATGGGGCGATTTATCTGTGGGGCACGGTGGGGCTTGGGCTCAGGCTTGATCGGATCAAGGCCATTGCGCCTGATCTGGCGCTGGATGGCTTTGATGTGTTGTTGAAGCCGGAAAATGCGGCGCGCCTGGCGCGCTGCGGCATTATGGTGATGGATAGCCCAACCGATGTGCTGCCTTCCGTGCTGCGCTGGGCGGGGCGCGATCCGAATGCGCATTCCCCTGAAGATTTGCGCGTGGCTGAACAGGCGCTGATGGGCATTCGCCGGCATGTGCGTGCCATCCTACCCTCGGGCGCTATTCTGGATGCGCTGGCGAATGGAGAGGCCTGCGTGGCGCTGACCTATTCCGGCGATGTCATCCAGGCGCAGGCGCGCGCAAAGGAAGCTGGGCGCGGTGTTGAAATTGGCTATGTGGCACCGCGCCAGGGTGCCCAGCTTTGGTTTGACATGCTGGCGATCCCTGCTGATGCGCCCAATAAGGATGCCGCGCATGACTTCATCAATTTCCTGCTGCGACCTGATGTGATGGCGGGCATCACCAATCATGTGCGCTACCCGAATGCAGTGCCGGCATCGCTCGCCGTCGTAGATGCCGCGGTGCGCGAAGACCGCAATGTCTATCCGGATGAGGCCATGCTGGCGGCGAGTTTTGTGGCGAGCACGCCGCCGCGAGACATTGAACGTGCGCGCAGCCGGTTGTGGTCGCGCTTCAAGGCGGGCCGTTGATCCGGTGCTGAAGGCAACCGGCCTGGAAAAGCGATTTGGCGCGGTGCCTGCGCTGGCGGGGCTTGATCTTACCATCAATGCCGGCGAGTTCTT
>JAPLOJ010000005.1 GCA_026400795.1 Alphaproteobacteria bacterium | reverse complement strand
ATGTCGAAGGGCGCCTTGTCCTTATGCGTTGTCGGCAGGATGGAATGGGCCGAGGCATTGATCAGCACGGTATAACCATCTGGCGCGGCGCGGGCGACTTCGCCCATGCCAATAATGCCAGAAGCGCCGGCGCGGTTTTCCACCACAATCTGCCAGCCTTTTTGCTCAGTGATCTTGCGCGCAACCAGGCGGCCCAGAATGTCACTCGGCCCGCCAGGCGGGAAGGCAATCACGAAGCGGATGGGCGCGGCTGGCCAGGCGCCCTGCGCCTTGGCGATGGCGGGCGCGACAAGCCCAGCGGCAAGCACCCCCCGACGAGATAAAAGCGGCATGGCCGATAACCCCTTCGCGCAAAGAGCTAGCGTGACCCAGTTTCCCGGATCACGCCATAGCCTTGCTTTGGGGGTGGTTCGGCTTACGCCTTCAGTGTCGCCAAAGCGTCATTCAAGGTCTTGCTGGGGCGCATCGCGGCCGAGGTTTTCGCATCATCAGGACGGTAATACCCGCCCAATTCCTGCGCCTTGCCTTGGGCTTCGATCAATTCGCCGTAAATCTTCTTCTCATTGGCAGAGAGCAGATCCGCAAGCGGCTTGAAGCGCGCGGCAAGGCCGGAGCTATTGTCGCGCGCAGCCAAAGCCTGCGCCCAGTAAAGTGCCAGGTAGAAATGGCTGCCGCGGTTATCAATCTCACCCACCTTACGCGCGGGGGAGCGGTTATATTCCAGGATCCTGCCATTCGCTTCATCGAGCGTCTCAGCAAGCACCTTCACGTCTTCGCTATTCGTGGTCTGCGCCAAATGCTCAAGCGAAGCGCCAAGGGCCAGGAATTCGCCAAGCGAATCCCAGCGCAGATAACCTTCGTCCTGGAATTGCTCGACATGCTTCGGCGCCGAACCGCCGGCGCCGGTTTCAAACAGGCCACCGCCATTGAGCAACGGCACAATGGACAGCATCTTGGCTGAGGTGCCGAGTTCCATGATCGGGAAAAGATCGGTCAAATAATCGCGGAGCACATTGCCGGTGACGGAAATGGTATCGAGCCCCTTGCGAATGCGATCCAATGAGAATTGCATCGCCTCAACCGAACCCAGGATGCGGATATCAAGCCCTGAGGTATCGTGGTCCTTCAGGTATTTCTGCACCTTGAGGATTAGCTGCGCGTCATGCGCGCGGTTCGCATCCAGCCAGAATACCGCAGGCGTATTGGTGAGCCGCGCGCGGCGCACGGCAAGCTTCACCCAATCCTGAATGGGCGCATCTTTTACCTGGCACATGCGGAAGATATCGCCGGTCTCGACAGGCCGTGAAAGCAGCACAGCGCCATCATCGGCGATTACGCGCACTTCGCCATCGGAAGCCAGTTCGAAGGTCTTGTCGTGGGAGCCGTATTCCTCCGCCTGCTGCGCCATCAGCCCGACATTGGGGACGGTGCCCATGGTCTTCGGGTCAAAGGCGCCATTGGTCTTGCAGTCTTCAATCACGGTCTGGAACAGCCGCGCATAGCAGCGGTCTGGGATCACTGCCAGGGTATCATGCAGCTTGCCATCCGGGCCCCACATCTTGCCCGATTCACGGATCATCGCCGGCATGGAAGCGTCAATGATCGTATCGCTTGAGACATGCAGATTGGTGATGCCGCGGTCGGAATTCACCATGGCAAGCGCCGGGCGCGCCTTATAAGTCGCGTCAATATCGGCCAGGATCGGCGCCTTCTCAGCCTCTGGCAGGGTTTCGATCTTGGCCAGCATATCGCCAACGCCGTTATTCGGGTTGACGCCAAGGCGCGTGAGCGTCGCGCCATGCTTTTGGAAGACATCAGCGAAAAACACCGAAACCGTATGGCCGAACAGGATGGGATCGGAGATCTTCATCATGGTGGCCTTGAGGTGCACCGAAAACAGCACCCCTTCGCGCTTCGCGGCATCAATCTGTTCCGCAAGGAAAGCGCGCAAAGCCTTGCGGCTCATGACCGAGGCATCAATGATTTCGCCGGCGATCAAAGGCGTCTTGGCCTTGAGCACGCTCACGCTGCCATCCTTCGCCACCAATTCAATGCGCGCATTGGTCGGCGCCGTGATGGTGGTGGCCACTTCAGAGCCATAGAAATCCCCGCCCGGCATGTAAGCCACATGGGATTTGGAATCCTTCGACCAGGCGCCCATCTTATGCGGGTTGTTGCGCGCATATTGCTTAACGGCACCAGCCGCGCGGCGGTCTGAATTGCCCTCGCGCAGCACAGGGTTAACGGCACTGCCGAGCACCTTGCCATAGCGGGCGCGGATTTCGCGCTCGGCATCATTGCTGGGGTTGTCCGGGTAATCCGGCACCTTAAAGCCCTTGCCCTGCAATTCCTTGATCGCAGCCTTAAGCTGCGGCACCGAGGCAGAGATGTTCGGCAGCTTGATGATATTGGCTTCCGGCTTCAGCGCGAGCTTGCCAAGTTCCGCGAGTTCATCATTCACCCGCTGCTCAGGCGTCAAGTTTTCCGGGAAATTCGCAAGGATACGCCCAGTCAGCGAAATATCCTTGAGGCTCATTTTCACGCCGGCAACGCCCACGAAGGATTCCACGATGGGCAGCAGGGAAAATGTGGCCAGCGCCGGCGCCTCATCTACCTTGGTCCAGATGATTTCGAGTTCTGACATGCTTGCACCTTCCATAGCCTGGGCCGTTGAGGCCGCCTTGAATGTTTTGAGAATTACGCCCGTCTTGTCGCACCAGGGGGGGCGAAGGGCAAGTGGGTAGGGCCACGGTTGCGCGCGGCGGCGTTCGTCATGAAATTTTAATTTTTGCTGTAATTCAAAGACTTATGCCGCCGGGATCAGCGGTCCCCATAGCCCTTGGGATGCGCTTCCCGCCAGGCCCAGGTGGTACGCACAATCTCATCAATATCGCCAAAACGCGGTGCCCAGCCGGTTTCGTGCCGCAGCCGCTCACTCGCCGCCACCAGCACGGCAGGATCGCCGGCGCGGCGGGGGCCGATGCTATGGGGCACGGCGCGGCCACTCACGCGTTCAATGGCGCCAAGCACCTGCTTCACCGAATGGCCTTCGCCATTGCCGATATTATAGCGGCAGGAGCCATGGGTCTGGAGCCGCGCCAGCACGCGCAAATGCGCATCCGCCAGATCGGTCACATGCACGTAATCGCGAATGCAGGTGCCATCGGGCGTTGGGTAATCATCGCCAAAGACGGTCAGCGCCGGGCGCCGACCAAGCGCCGCATCAATCGCCAGCGGCACCAGATGGGTTTCAGGGTTGTGATCCTCCCCCGCACGCCCGGCAGGGTCCGATCCGGCCGCGTTGAAGTAGCGGAGCGCGGCGTAGCGTAGCCCGTGGATGCGTTCCGCCCAGGCAAGCGCGGTTTCCACCATCAGCTTGCTCTCACCATAGGGATTGCCGGGGGCAACAGGGCAATCCTCATCAATTGGGATGCGTTCCGGCTTGCCGAATAAGGCAGCGGTGGAAGACAGCACGAAGCGCAAGCACCCAGCTTCGACCGCCGCTTCAATCAGCCGCACGCTATTGCCGAGGTTTTCCGCCAGGTAATGCATGGGCGATTTCATGCTTTCGCCCACCAGGGAAAGGGCGGCGAAATGCAGCACCGCATCAAAGCGCCAATTGCCGAATACCCGCGCGAGCTCCGCGCGATCCGCCAATGCCGCCTGCACCAACGTCGCGCCAACCGGCACGGCAGCGCGATGGCCTTGGCTCAGGTCATCCAACACCACAACCTCATCACCGCGATCAAGCAGTGCCAGCACCGCATGGCTACCGACGAAACCCGCACCGCCTGTCACCAGATAACGCGCCATGTCTTATTCCCGCCCTAAAACCTTAGCGTCGGGGCGATGCCTCTGCCAACCTTTCACTGCGCGGTGCATCCAGCGCGCGGAGATAGGCCGCATCAAGGCCGTAAATATCCCGGCGCATGACCACGTTTCCGGCTTCAACCATCACCGTGTCATAATGAAGGCGCACAGGGATCGCCCGCGCCAGCGAAACACCCTGGGTCGCGCCACTTTCCAAGACGCGATCAAAGCGTTCCCGGTTCCAGGCCGGCATGCCGCTGAAGGCTTCCATCAGCAAATCCATCGGCCTTTCAAGCCGAATGCAGCCCGATGAAAAGGCGCGGTCTGGGCGGCGGAACAAATGCCGATCCGGCGTGTCATGCATGAAAATGTCATCGCGGTTCGGCATGACGAATTTGATGCGCCCGAGTGCATTCACCTCACCGGGGTCCTGGCGGATGATGAAGGGGAACCGGTCCTTGGAATAGGCGCTGAAATCCACCGTGGTCGCGTCAACTTCCGTGAGTTCACCATCAATGCGCTGATAAAGCCGATAGCCCATGGCCTGCATGCGCCCAGGGTCTCGGCGGAAGCGCGGCAGCAAATCCTCCCGCGCATTGCGATCCGGCACGCCCCAGGGTGGATTGAATTGTACCGCGACCAGCCGGACATCAAGCATGGGTGTTTGCCGATCCACCCGCCCCACCACAACCGCCATATCCTGCACCACGCGCCCGGCATCAGTCAGGCGCAGGCGGAAATGGGGTATATTCACGTCAATCCGCCGGTCGGGCGGGGCGGCCAGGCCGCGGCGCATATCAAGTGCGACGCGAAGCTGCCCGATTTTGGTTTCAACGGGGGTGTTCAGCGCGGTCCAAGTCAGGCGACCGATGCGGCCATCTGCTTCCAGCCCTTCTTCAGCCTGAAAGCGCCGGACAGCCGCTTGTAACTGCGCATCATAAACCGCGCTTTCCGCCGCTACGCCGCGCAACACTTCTGGGTCAAGCACCGCAAGCCGCGCGCGAAGCTGCGCAACCCGCGCCGCATCCCGGGCGTCGGGTTCCAAAGTGCTGGCAAGGTTGCCTTCAATCAGCGGCCAGCCGCCACGCGCGGCGATTGCCCTGAAGCGCGCAAGTTCTGCCTTGATGGGCGCCGTATCAGGATGCAGCGCCGCGGCCTGATCCAACACGCTTGCCGGGTCGGCGCTGGCGAAAAGCCTTTCCCTCCATGCTGGGAAATTCGCCCGCGCTGCATCGCGCTTGATATCCACCCGCCCCGGCAAGGAAGCGACGTGCCCCAGCAGCAGATCGCGCAGAGCCGCTTCCGCGCGCGCCATCACTGCATCGCGATCCGGCATGTCATAATGGCGCGGGTCAAGACCGTCTTCGCCCAGGGCTTCCAGCCTTGCCGCCAAAGCGTCCAACGCCGAGCGGGATGCGGCGCTGGCGCGGGGTGACAGGCCAGCTGCGAGCCCGGCCATTCCCAGCCCCAGCATGGCCCTGCGGCCCGCGAATCGCTTCGAATCACTCATGTGAATTTGTTAGCGCTTCAAATGGCTTAAGCGCAATTTCCAATGTATTCTTCAGGGAAGACTATCAACGCGCTGCTGCGCGCTAGCCAGTTCCTGCACGGTGATGGGCTTATAGGGCGCGCGAGGGCGGAGATGCCCCACCTCCTCCACCGGCACGTTGCGGGTTTCGGCAATCACCGCCGCCACGGTCGAGCCACAAAGCCGCCCCTGGCAGGGCCCCATCCCGCAGCGCAGATAGGCCTTGGCCTGGTTGGGACCGGTCGCGCCAATCGCCGCTGCCCAGCGGAGTGAGCCTGCGGTCACTTCCTCACACCGGCAGATGATGGTGGATTCTTCAGGTGGCGCCAGGATTTCCTGCGAAGGCGCATAAAGCGCATCCAGAAAAGGCCTGAGCGCGCGCGCCTGCAAAAGCGCAGCCGCGCTGGCTTCGGCCCGGAAATCCCGATCCGCGCGCGAAATACGCCCAAGCCTTAGCCCCGCATCCAAAGCGGCCAATTGCCCCGCCGCCACTGCTGCTTCCCAGCCGCAAATCACCGCCCCATCGCCAGCGACCGCAATGCGCGCATGGGATGAAGCGCCAAAGGCATCCAGCTTTGGCCGCCAGCAAAGCTGCCGCGCATCCCAGCCATGCTCCAACCCAATCGCCATGGAGATATGCGTGGAAGGTATCACGCCTTCATGCAGCAAAAGCGTATCGCAAGGCTCAACACCACCTTCGAAACGCAGCGCCTGCACGCGGGCCGAGCCTTCAGCGCGCAAATGCTTCGCCCCCGTGATCACCCGCATCCCGGCCTGACGCGCCTTCAGGATCAAGCCAATGCCTTTGGCAAGCTGGCCAAAGCCGCTGAAGATGCCGCCTGCCTCCAGCGCCGTGCGCAGAATGGGCTGGGTGCGCGTTTCCACCAGCACCGGCATAACCCCCGCGCGGATCAATTGATTGGCGAGCAACCACATCAGCGGCCCCTGCCCCGCCAGCACCACCTTGCCCGATGGCACCATGCCCGCGGTTTTCAGCGCGATTTGCGCGGCGCCCGCACTCATCACGCCAGGCAGAGTCCAGCCCGGAATCGGCACCGGCCTTTCCTGCGCACCGGTGGCAAGCAAGGTTCGCTCAGCCGTGACTTCCATGCTTTCACCCTGGCGCGCGAGGGAAAGCGTGCCGGTATCCGGTTCCAGCATCCAAAGCGTGGTGCCGGGACGATAGGTGATATCCAAAGCGCGAAACCGCGCGATCAATTCAAGCCCGGGCGCCATGTCGCGCGCCAGCGCAGGATCGGCGCCGGCCAATTCGGCCGCGCGAAATACCTGCCCGCCGGGCGCGGCGTTTTCATCCACCACGAGCACGGAAAGCCCGCATTCCCGCGCCGTAATCGCCGCCGCCATGCCGGCAGGCCCGGCACCGATAATGGCAAGATCGAATTTACGCGGCGCCTCGGCGGCTTTCACGGGCACCAGGTTCATCGCTGCACCTCCCGCGCGCCGTGTTGGCGGGCGATGCGCATGCCGGCTACAACAGGCACCATGCAGGCTTGCCGGTTCGCGACACCATCAATTTCTGCCAGGCAATCAAAGCAAACGCCCATCATGCACCAGGGCAGGCGCGGGCTGCCGGATACCGGCGTTTCGCGGATGGAAGAAAGACCCGAAATCAGAATAGCGGCGGCGGCGCTGCTGCCTTCCGGCACCATCAAAGCGCGGCCTTCGACAAAAACCTGCACGGTTTCGGGCCGATGATCGGGGCGCGTGCGAAACATCAGAAGCGCTCAGCCGAAAACGACGCCAGGAAAGGATCAAGTGCGCCGCGCGCAATCATGGGCGCCAACAGCTTGCCATGCGCGGCCGCCAGCGTAACGCCAGAATGGCAATTGGCGGTATAGGCGCCGGTCAGGCTTTCGGACTGGTCATAGATCGGCAGCCCATCGGGTGACATGACGCGCAAAGCTGACCAGGCGCGCACCACATTCAGCTTGCCAATCCAGGGAAAGCAAAGCGCCGCACGATGGGCAATCTCCGCCATGACGGGCTGGGACTGGCGTGTATCGAACCCCACTTCTTCCACGCTATCGCCCAGCATGATGCTGCCTTCACCGGTTTGGCGAATGGTGGTGGTGGGCATGGGAAGGGCAGCGCGCGTGCGTTCCGTGACCAGCACCTGGCCGCGCTGCGGGCGCACCGGCGCCTTCAACCCGAAATGAGGGGCAAGGGCTGCATTGCCGAGGCCGGCTGCCAGCACCGCACGTTCCGCCTGGATGGTGCCAAGGTTGGTTTCCAGCAGGAAATTGCGCGGCGCCGTCGCGATACCCGTGATCTTCACATTGGGCAGATAAACCCCGCCAAGCGCGGTAAAACCGTGATGCAGGCTGCGCAGAAGTGCCAACGGGCTGACATGCCCATCATAAGGCGTAAAGGAAGCGCCCACCACGGCGGGACCAAGGCCTGGAAGCATCTCTCGCGCTTCCCGCGCATCCAGCATCCGGTATTCAAAGCCGTAATTGCCCGCTTCGCGCTTCATTTGTTCCAAGCGCTGGGCGCGGTCTTTCATTTCACGATCGGAAAGGCATAAATGCAGCCCGCCCGGCTGAGAAAGGCCAAGGGATTGTCCGGTTTGCTTGGCCAGATCATGCGCCAATTCAGCCCAGCTTTCTGCCGATTGGCGTGTCCAGCGCTGATACCAAGGCGCACCAAGCCCCTTGGACTGCACCCAGACCAGGCCGAAATTGCCGCGGCTGGCGCGATAGGCAGCGTCACCCTCATCCAGCAGCGCAACAGACAGCCCTTCGCGCCTGAGGCCCCAGGCAATGGCGGACCCCACCAGCCCGCCACCAATCACCAT
>JAPLOJ010000286.1 GCA_026400795.1 Alphaproteobacteria bacterium | reverse complement strand
GGCGATGGATTTGCCGAGCGAGGTCTTGCCCACACCAGGCGGGCCCACCAGGCACAAGATCGGACCACGAATTTTGGGCGAGCGTGACCGCACCGCCAGATATTCGATGATGCGTTCCTTCACCTTCTCAAGCCCGTAGTGATCGGCATCGAGAACCTTCTCCGCCGCCACGATATCCCTGCGCACCCGGCTTTGCTTCTTCCAGGGGATGGACAGCATCCAATCCAGGTAATTGCGCACCACGGTCGCTTCCGCGCTCATGGGGCTCATGCTGCGGAGTTTCTTGACCTCAGCCAGGGCCTTTTCGCGCGCTTCCTTGGAGAATTTGGTGGCTTTGATCTTGGCTTCGATTTCGGCAATTTCGTCCTTGCCGTCTTCGCCTTCGCTAAGCTCCTTCTGGATCGCCTTCAATTGTTCGTTCAGGTAATATTCACGCTGCGTCTTTTCCATCTGCCGCTTCACGCGGCTGCGGATGCGCTTTTCCACCTGCAGCACGCCGATCTCGCCTTCCATATGCGCGAAGACCTTTTCAAGTCGCGCGGCGACGGAAGGCAGTTCCAGCAATTCCTGCTTTTCCGGGATTTTCAGCCCCAGATGGGAAGCGATGGTATCGGCCAGCTTTGATGCATCTTCGATCTGATTGACCGAAACCAGCACCTCAGGCGCGATCTTCTTGTTGAGCTTGATGTATTGTTCGAATTGCGCGACCACGGTACGCGCAAGCGCCTCGGTCTCACGCCCTTCAACCGGCGGTTCTTCGATCTTCTCAACAAAGGCTTCGAAATAAGGCGCGGTTTCCTTGAAGCCGGCCACGCGCGCGCGCCGCCCGCCTTCGACCAGCACTTTCACCGTGCCATCGGGCAGCTTCAGCAATTGCAGCACCGTGGAAATGGTGCCGATCTGGAACAGATCATCCGCGCCCGGATCATCCTGGCCAGCCACGCACGGATTTCTCACGGCCCACGAAAAGCGGCACAATCATATGGGGGAATACAACGATATCCCGCAATGGCAGAACGGGAAGGATATCGCCACGAACTGTTTCAGTCATGTGACCTCACTATGGACAGTCGCGCCCGGCCCGCCCAAAAGCGGCGCAGGCGGGGCGCCTTCCGCCGTTATGTTGGTTTTCACCAGCGCCCTCACAAGGCCCAGCGATGCGTGCATCAGGCCGAGGATTGCTCAGCCGCACGCTCGCCATAAATGAACAGAGGTTGGCCGCGGCCTTCGGCAACCTCGCGGTTCACCACAACTTCCTCAACCGTCTCAAGCCCGGGCAATTCGAACATGGTTTCGAGCAGGATCGATTCCAGAATGGAACGCAAGCCCCGCGCGCCGGTCTTGCGCTGGATGGCGCGGGTTGCCACGGCGCGCAGTGCATCCTCGGTGAAAGTCAGCTTGGCGCCTTCCATCTCAAGTAGCCTACCATATTGCTTCACTAGCGCATTTTTGGGCTTGGTCAGGATTTCGATCAGCGCCTTCTCATCCAGATCCTCAAGCGTCGCCAGCACAGGCAGACGACCGATGAATTCGGGAATCAGGCCAAATTTCAGCAAATCCTCGGGCTCCACCTCACGCAGGATTTCGCCAGTACGGCGCTCATCCGGGTCACGCACCTCGGCGCCGAAGCCAATGCTTGAACCCTTGCCGCGGGCGCTGATGATCTTTTCAAGCCCAGCAAAGGCACCACCGCAAATGAACAGGATGTTTGACGTATCCACTTGCAGGAACTCCTGCTGCGGATGCTTGCGTCCACCCTGGGGCGGCACGGAAGCAACCGTGCCTTCCATGATCTTGAGCAGCGCCTGCTGCACACCCTCACCGCTCACGTCACGGGTGATGGAAGGATTGTCAGATTTGCGGCTGATCTTGTCCACTTCATCAATATAGACAATGCCGCGCTGGGCACGTTCCACATTGTAATCGGCGGCCTGCAGCAGCTTGAGGATGATGTTCTCCACATCCTCACCAACATAACCCGCTTCGGTCAGGGTGGTGGCATCCGCCATGGTGAAGGGCACATCCAGGATGCGCGCCAGCGTCTGGGCCAGCAGCGTCTTGCCCGAACCGGTCGGTCCCAGCAGCATGATGTTGGATTTGGCGATTTCAATATCCGCGCCCTTACCACCCTGCCCCAAGCGCTTGTAATGATTATGAACCGCGACCGACAGCACTCGCTTGGCGTGTTCCTGGCCGATCACATAATCATCCAGAACCTTGCAGATTTCCTTGGGTGTCGGCACGCCATCGCGGGACTTAACGAGATGCGTCTTGTGCTCTTCACGGATGATATCCATGCAAAGCTCAACGCATTCATCGCAAATGAATACGGTTGGCCCGGCGATCAGCTTGCGGACCTCATGCTGCGATTTCCCGCAGAAGGAGCAGTAGAGGGTATTCTTCGAATCGCCGGACTTGCTCATACCGTCTCCATGCGGCCCTGGTTTGCGGACCGCTGACCTTTCATATTACTCCCCAAAACCATCCGGGGAAAGCGTGTCCGCTGCACAGGCGCCATTTCAGCCCACAGACGCATCAGAGGCCGGGAGCGGACGCTTATCGACCACGTGGTCAATCAATCCGAAATCCTGCGCCTCCTCCGATGACATGTAACTGTCGCGTTCCAGCTTGCGCTCAATAGCGTCAATAGGCTGGCCGGTATGGCGCACGTAGATCTCATTCAAGCGCTTCCTGACCTTCAGGATTTCGCGCGCCTGGATTTCGATATCCGTGGCCTGATCCTGCGCGCCGACTGAGGGCTGATGCACCATGATGCGGCTATGTGGTAGGGCATAGCGCTTATCTTTCGCCCCGGCGCACAGCAGCAATGAACCCATGGAGGCCGCTTGGCCAATGCAAACCGTGCTCACTGGGCTTCGGATATATTGCATGGTGTCATACATGGCGAGGCCGGCCGTGACCACGCCGCCCGGGCTATTGATATAGAATGCGATGTCCTTATTGGGGTTTTCGCTTTCCAGGAACAGCAATTGGGCGCAGATCAGGGACGAAACCTGGTCAAAAACCGGCCCGGTCAGGAAGATGATGCGTTCCTTCAGCAGACGGGAGCAAATATCAAAAGCCCGTTCGCCACGCGCGGTCTGTTCAACCACCACGGGAACCAGGGTGTTGTTGTAAACCTCAACCGGATCACGCTCTCTGAACATCAGTTCATCCTTTCACGGCGAAATGGCCGCTCTGCAACCCAAACACGGCCCCTTAAGTGGTGCGGCCGAACCACCGAAAAACCCCATGCGCCCATTTTCCCGCCCGGGTCAACGCCCTGGCGCAGCGCCCGGGTGTAACACCATTCCATCATACCCTGGCTCGACCCCCGGAGGCAGGGTCCGGCAGAGCCAGCCATAATCCAGATCGCTGCCCATATGGGTTAAAATTGTCCGGCGCGGCTGCACTATGCGCACCCATTCAAGCACCTGCTCCAGATTCGCGTGCACCTTATGGGGGGCACGCTGGAAGCATCCCACAACCCAGGTATCCAGACCGTGAAGAAGGGCCAGGCTTTCTTCCGGTAGGCGCACCAAATCGGTGGAATAGGCGAAGTCGCCGATTCGAAGGCCCAGCGTTTCCATCACCGCATGATCCTGACTGAACAGGGTCAGCGGCAGCCCGGCGATGTCAACGGTTTCGCCGGGCTTTACCTCGGTGGCTTCCAAGGCGGGGCGAAAGAACCAAGGGCCGACGGCCGGCAGAAAGGCATAATCGAAGCGTTGCCGTAGGTTATCCAGCGTTCTTGCCATGCCGTATATGGGCAGCGGCTTACCCGTGATGCGGTTCAGCACGCGCGTTTCATCCGTGCCCATGACGTGATCGGCATGGTGATGGGTGAATAGGATGGCCTCCACCGCCCCGATCCCAGCGGCCAGGAATTGGGCGCGCATATCTGGGCCCGCATCCACCAAAAGCCTTTGCCCCTGATCGCCTTCGATCAGAATCGAGGAACGGGTGCGCCGATTCCGCGGCTCAGTGGGGTCACAGGCGCCCCAATCGCCCCTTCCATCGGCCCCGCCAATCAGCGGCACGCCGGCCGAACCTCCACAGCCGAGAATCGTGACCGTGACCAAGCCTCAGGCGGCCTTCGGGAAGAGGGTATCGAAATTCCGAGTCGTCAGCGCCTCAAGCGCCGCGATTTCCATGCCCCGCACCCCGGCCAGCACCTTAGCGGTATGGGCCACCATGGCGGGTTCGCAGCGCTTGCCGCGAAAGGGTACGGGCGCCAGGTAGGGCGCATCGGTTTCCACCAGCAGACGGTCGGCGGGGATATCCCGCGCAATCTCGCGCAATTCCTCGCTTTTCGGGAAGGTCAGAATGCCAGAGAAGGACAAGTAGCCCCCCATCTCCACGGCCCGTTCCGCCAAACCCCGGCCACTGCTGAAGCAATGCAGCAGGAAGGGGAAGGCCCCGCCCCTTTCGCGTTCTTCGGCCAGGATATCGGCGATATCCTCATCCGCCTGGCGGGCATGGATGGCGAGCGGCAGGCCAGTGATCTGCGCGGCGCGGATGTGATTGCGGAAATTCTCCGCCTGGGCGTCGCGCGGCGCCTTGTCATAGAAGTAATCCAACCCGCTTTCGCCAAGCCCGATGATGCGGGGATGATCGGCCAACGCCGCTAGCGCTTCGGGCCCCGGTAGCGGGCCTTCCCCGGCATTATGCGGGTGGATGCCAACCGTGCCCCAGACGCAATCAAAACGCTCAGTCAGCGCTTTGACCTCTTCGGCCTGGGCGAAGCGCGTGCCGATCGTGACCATGCGGCCAATGCCAGCTTCCTGGGCGCGGGCGATGACATCGGCGATTTCCGCCTCGACATAGTAATCGAGGTGGCAATGGCTATCCACCAGCATCAGGCGGCCTCGATCTCGATTTTGCGAAAGAGCGGGCTTGGGGGTGGCAGGGCAGTGCCGGTGGGCAAGGGTGTCGCCAGCGCGGCCAAATCCCGGGAATCTTCGGGCACGGCGAGCTGATCGAGCAAAGCCGCCATGGTGCCGGGCATGAAGGGCTGCAACGCCGTCGCCGCACCGCGCAGCACGGAATGGAGATGGCGCAGCACCGCTTCCATGCGTGTCACGTCAGTCTTCTTCAAAGCCCAAGGCGCTTGCGCAGTGATATAGCCATTGGCCGCGCGCACCACCCGAAACACTTCTTCCAAAGCCAAATGGAAAGCTTGGTCTTCGACATGCTTGCCCACCAGGCCGGGCATGGCGGCAAGCGCATCCAGCAGGGCCACATCATCACCAATGGCCGCCGCCGGCGCTGGCAGCTTGCCCTCACAATTGCGCTGAATGAGGGAAAGCGTGCGATTGGCAAGGTTACCAAGCGCATCAGCCAATTCGCCGTTCAGCCGATTGGCAAGCGCTTTCCGCGAAAAATCCCCATCCGCGCCGAAGGGCACTTCTCGCAGCAGGAAATAGCGCAGCGGATCAAGGCCGTAATCGGCGACCAAAGCCACCGGATCAATGGCATTGCCCAGCGATTTGGACATTTTCTGCCCCTCGATCGTCCACCAGCCATGGGCAAAAACGCGTTTCGCCGGTGAAATCCCCGCCGCCATCAAAAAGGCCGGCCAATAGATCGTGTGGAAGCGCACAATATCCTTGCCGACGAAATGCGCGCTCGCCGGCCAGAATTTCCAGCGCTCGGCATTTGCGTCTGGGTAACCGGCGGCGGTGATGTAATTGGTCAGCGCATCCAGCCAGACATACATGACATGCGCGGGATCACCCGGCACCTTCACCCCCCAGGTGAAGCTGGTGCGGGAGATGGAAAGATCGAGCTTTTCCGGCCTATCAGCAAAATCCTTGAGCCCCTGCTGCACAAAGGCGCGCACTTCATTGCGCCTCGCTTCGGGCTGCACATCAATCCTCTCGGCATGGCCTTCCGGTAGATCAAAGCGGCGCAGCAATTCGGGCAACCATTTGGACAGGCGGAAGAAGTAAGAAGGCTCCCGCACCCATTCCACCGGCGCGCCCGATGGGGCGTATTTCACGCCGTCGCGTTCGGTCAGTTCATCCGGGCCGTAAAACGCCTCATCGCGCACAGCGTACCAGCCCTCATCATGGCCAAGGTAGATTTCAGCGCGCCTTGCCAATTCTTCCCACAGCGCGGAACAGGCGGCCTTGTGGCGCGCTTCCGTGGTGCGAATGAAATCATCATTGGAAAGGCCAAGCGTCGCGGTCAGGTCGCGGAAATGCTGGCTCACTTGATCCGTGAAGGCTTGCGGTTCCATCCCCGCATCGCGCGCGGCCTTTTCAACCTTCTGGCCATGTTCATCCGTGCCAGTCAGGAAAAACACCTCGTGGCCCTGCAGGCGCCACCAGCGCGCCAACACATCAGCCGCGACCGAGGTATAGGCATGCCCGACATGCGGCTTATCATTGACGTAATAGATCGGCGTGGTGACGTAGCGCTTCTGGGTCATGTCTCTTGCCTTGCTGGCACGCGTTCAGGTTGAAAGCCAGGAAAGCCCGGTTAGCACCGCCTGTTTGCGGTCCATATTCAGTCTTTCGGTCTCATCCACGAGGCGCCCGAGCCTATCCCATAGCGCGGGCCAAGCGGCAAGCGGATGGGCGTTGATCCAGCCGGGCGCGGCCTCTCCTCGCGCGGCCTGGCGCAGCGCGCCCGCAATACGCCCGCGCAACAGCGCCATAAAGGTCACGAAAGCGCTGCCACCGCGATCCGCGGCGCAGCGATCCGCCAGCGCATGCAGCCGCGCGGCATCAGGGCGCTTCAGGTTGGCGAGGCATTCTTCCACCAAAGCCTGCAATTCCAGCCCATCCCCTTCGGCAAGCTGCATGGCGCGGCCGGGCGAGCCTTCCGCCATCTCGGCCAGCCGCGCGCGATCCGTCGCCGGCAGATCCGGCAAAAGCCGCGTGAGCAAGGCCTTCATATCCGCCTCCCCCAAGGGGAAAAGATCAAGCCGGCGGCAACGGCTGCGAATGGTCGGCAAAAGCCGCGCGGGGGCTGAGGAAACCAGCAATAAAATCGCCCGCGCCGGGGGTTCTTCCAGCACTTTCAAGATGGCGTTTTGTGCCTGGAGGTTCATCGTCTCCACGCCATCTACCACCACCACGCGCCAACCGCCCTCGGCGGCGGTCTTATTCATGAAGCCCGGGATCAGCCGCGCCGCATCCACATTGATGTCATTGCGCTTGCGATCGCCGCGCAGCGTATCGGCATCAATGGTCAGCAAATCCGCATGGCTTTCGGCAGCGACACGACGAAACACCGGATGCGATGGTTCAAGATAAAGCGGCGGCTTTCCCTTGGGGGATTCGGGCATGCCCGCCAGCAGCCAACGTGCGAAGCGCCACGCCACGGTCACTTTCCCAATGCCGGCGGGGCCGGCAATTAGCCAGGCGTGATGCAGCCGGCCTGAAATTGCGGCTTCCGCCAGCGCAGCGGCAGGAATTTCATGGCCGAAAAGTTCAGGATTGGCGCGCGGTTCCGGCAGGCTCACAGCTTGGCGCCCAGCCTTTGGCGGAGGGTCTCAACAATCGCCGCATAGACCGCTTCCGCATCCCGCGCCGCATCCAGCAGCACGCAGCGTGCAGGCTCGCGCCGCGCGATATCGTGAAAGCCCGCGCGAATGCGGGCATGGAAATCAGCGCCGAGCTTTTCGTAGCGATCCGCGGCACTCCGCCCCGCCGCGCGCGCCAAGCCTGCTTCCACCGGCAAATCCAGGATCAGCGTCAGGTCAGGCTGCAAGCCTTCCAGGGTCAGATCACAAAGCCGCGCCCAGGTTTCATAAGCAAGCCCCTGCCCTGCCCCCTGATAAGCCAGCGTGGAGTCCGCAAAGCGATCACAAATCACCCAGGCGCCGGCTTCCAGCATGGGGCGGATGGACCGCACCACATGTTCCCGCCGCGCGGCGAAATGCAGCATGGCTTCCGTCAGACTATCCCAGGAACCGGGGGAGAGCAGCAAATCACGAATGCGTTCCGCCCCCGGCGCGCCGCCTGGCTCTCGCGTGCGCAAAACCGGCACGCCGGCCGCCGCTAGCGCTGCCGCAAGCCGCCGCGCCTGGGTGGATTTCCCCGCCCCCTCGCCGCCTTCAAGCGTGATGAAATAACCCCGCGCCATCAGCACGTCAGGCGCCGGAGACCCAACGCCCGATTACTGCCGGAATGCGCGGCAGCAGGCCAAGTTTTTCGACATCCGCCCCAGCCACCAGAGGCACGGAAAGTGTCGGCACCCCCTGCCCTGCCACCTGCAATTCGCCAATGGTCTGCCCGCGCATGACGGGTGCGGTCAGCGGCGCCTGATAACGCACGCGCACTTCCAGCCTATCCCGCCAGCGCCTGGGTAGGGTCAGCGTGATATCGCGCCCACCCACCATGGGCACGGTGCGGCGTTCACCAAGATAAACTGGCACGTCCTGCACGGTATCCTGCGCGCGGAACAGTGTTACGGCTTCAAATTCGCGGAAGGCCCATTCCATCAGGCGTTCGCTTTCCTCCGCGCGCGCGCGCATGCTGGCAAGGCCATTGACCACCAGAATGACACGTCGCCCATCACGGATGGCGCTGCCGGTCAGGCCGTAACCCGCTTCTTCCGTATGGCCAGTCTTCAGCCCATCCGCGCCGGGAACCCGCGCCAGCAGCGGGTTGCGATTATCCTGGCTGATATTGCTGAAGCGGAAGCTGCGTTCATTGTAGAAGCGATAATAATCCGGGAAATCCGTGATGAGGCGCCGCGCCAGGATGGAAAGATCACGCGCTGTCATGCGGTGTTCCGGATCGGGCCAGCCGGTGCTGTTGCGGAAATTACTGTTGGTCAGGCCAATACGGCGGCCAGTTTCGTTCAGCAGTTCGGCAAATTGCTGTTCGCTGCCGGAAATCGCCTCGGCCAATACAATACAGGCATCATTGCCCGACTGCACAATTACGCCGCGAATAAGGTCCTCAACCCGCACCTGCTGGCCGATATCCACAAACATCTTGGACCCGCCCATGCGCCAAGCGCGTTCACTGACAGGCAGCATCTGATCCATTTGCAGCCTGCCCTGCTTCAAGCGATCAAACACCACATACATGGTCATGAGCTTGGACATGCTGGAAGGCGGCATGCGATCATCGGCGTTTTTCTCAAGCAGCGTGGCGCCGGTTTCGAAATCCACGACCAGCGCTTGGCGCGCCAATACATCCACATTGCCAACCGGGGTCGAGACCGGCGTGCCTTCCGGGCGTGGCGGGGGGCGGCGCCCTGGCTGCGCGGGTGGCGGCGCTTGGCGCTGCTGCGCAACGGCCTGATCCGACGCAAGCCATAGCGGCAGGCCGCCCAAAACACCCCCAATGATATTGCGACGCGATGCCATGCCCGGTTCCTTCATGCCTGATCGCTCTTACGCCAAGAAAAGGCAGCGGCCTTATTCCACAATAATCCATGCTCCGGATAGGCCAGCGGCCAGAGTCCGCTCAAGCGCAAAATCCGCCGCTCGGACCTCGGCAAAGGGGCCAAGGACCACGCGGAAGTTGGCGTTGCGCCCCCTGCCCTGCTGACTGATCCTGGCACCCGGCAGGCGTGCTGCCACCGATTCCGCCGCAGACCGACCAGAGAATTGCCCTGCTTCCACCAACAAACTGCCCGGGCGCGGCGCGGTCTGGGTCACCGTCTCCGGCAAGGGCGCCATGCTGCCGCGCCTTTGGGGTGCAAGTTCGGTCAAGGGAGCGGCGCTGGGCAGAGGCTGCACTTCCCGTCGCGGCGCTTCCCGCGTGCCGGGCAAGGGCGCCAATTCCTCCCGCGCCACCGCGGCGCGCGGGGCGGCGGCAATGGCAATGGGGGGCGGCGCCTGGCCAGGCAAGCCTTCTGCCGCCGCGCGGCTATTCTCAGCATCCACCACCAGTGCGATTTGCGTCGCACCTCCCGGGGTCATGCCAAGCAGCGCGCCGGCGCGCGGTGATACGCCCAGGATGCGCCCAGGCTTTTCCGGGCCACGATCATTCACGCGCAGCAGCATGGAACGGCCATTTTCCAGATTGGTGACGCGAATGATGGCCGGCAATTGCAGGCTGCGATGCGCCGCCGTCAGGCCCTGGGCGGTCAGCGCTTCGCCATTCGCGGTCAGGCCGCCCAAGGCTGGCAAAGCCATAACCTCGGCAAGGCCGGTTTCAGAGAGCGCGTAATCCTCCTTCGGATAGGACCAGATGCCACCCATCCGATAGGGATCACCCACCACATAACGCGGCGCGGGTTGCGCGCAGCCCGCAATCGCCAGCAATGCGGCGGCCAAAAAGCCCCAGCGCGTCACGCCACGCGGTCGGACAAAAGCCCGACAGAAAGCCCGTAATTCACCGGCGTATTGTAGCGGCGGATGACGCGCAGATTGTGATGGCCAAGGAAGATCTGTCCGCCATTGCCGCGTGAGGGCAGCACGATCTGCGTTTCGATATCTGATGCCGGCAGCGGGCTGCCATCGGGTTTGCGAAAGCCCATGCGGGCGAAATCGCGCAAGGTGCGCTTGCTTTCCGTATCCGCACCGCTGGTCGAAAACCCTGCAGGCGGGCGCACTTCCCGCCCCCATGCCTCACCATGGCGCCAGCCATTGCGCTGGAAATAATGCGCGATGGACGCCAGCGCATCGGCGCGATTGTCCCAGATATCGCGCCTGCCATCGCCATCAAAATCCACTGCCAGGCGTTCAAAATTGCTCGGCATGAATTGCGGCTGGCCCATCGCCCCCGCCCAAGACCCCTTCATGCGATCAGCACTGATGTGGCGGTCATTCAAAATGCGCAAAGCCGACATCAATTCATTGCGGAAATAGGCTGCGCGCCGGCCTTCCCAAGCGAGTGTCGCCAAAGCCTCAACCACGCCGAAACCGCCAGTATTGCCGCCGTAATTCGTCTCCACGCCCCAAATGGCAACAATCACTGAAGGTGCCACATGGTAGCGCGCTTCAATCCGGCGCAGCAGATCGGTATTCTCCGCCATTAGGCGCCGGCCATTCTGGATGCGCGTGGGCGTCAGCATGATGCGGTCGCGATAGTCTTCCCATTGCATGCCGCCTTCGGCTTGGCGCCGATCCAATTCGATCACGCGCTGATTGGGCTTCAGGCCGGCGAAGGACTGGTTCAGCGTCGCATCCGAGACCCCAGCGCGGCGCGCATCGGCGCGCACCCCATCCAGGAAGCGTTCAAAGGACTGGCCAGAGACCGGGACATAGGCCGGCGGGGCATCGGGTGCGGGGATTTGGTTGGCGGAATTCGCCTCTGGGCTGCAGGCCGCGACCAGAGACGCGACTCCACCAAGCAGGAGCCTTCTTTCGATCATGGGCGCATGAGGTGCCATGCCGCGCGGGCCATGGCAAACCCTTTGCATGACGGTATTGGCCAGCGCGGAACTGGTGCTAAAGTGGCGCCATATTTGAGGAGAAACGCCATGGTCGCCGTCACCCGCGAACTCGCCGCCTTCGTTGCCGGGCTGCGTTATGAAAGCCTGCCCGCAAATGTGCAGGAACGCACACGTTTCCTGATCCTGGACTTGGTCGGCAATATGCTGCGCGGCCGGCATGAGGCAGAAAGCACGCCCCCCCTTCTGGCCGCTGCCCGCGCGCTTGGGCTGACGGGCGGTTCCGCAGCCGTATTTGGGGATTCCCAGCGCTACACGCCGGCGGGTGCCGCGCTGATCAATGGCGCAATGGCGCATTCGCTGGATTTCGATGACACGCATGCGGCGGGCACGCTGCATCCCGGCGCGCCGGTGATCCCGGCCGCACTCGCCGCCGCTGAAATGACAGGCGCCGATGGCAAGACCGTGATGGCGGCGATTGTGGCAGGGTATGAAACCACATGCCGCCTGGCGCTCGCTTTGCCTGGCGGAGATCATTACGACCGCGGCTATCACCCGACTGCAACCTGCGGCGCCTTTGGCGCGGCAGCGGCGGCGGGGCGCGTTTTCGGCCTAACCGCGGCCCAGATGGAAGACGCCTTTGGCATCGCGCTTTCCCAGGCCGCCGGCAGCCTGCAATTCCTGGCCAATGGCGCCTGGACCAAGCGCTTTCAGGTGGGCTGGAGCGCGCT
>JAPLOJ010000441.1 GCA_026400795.1 Alphaproteobacteria bacterium | reverse complement strand
GGGGGTAAAGGGCATGGGCGCGACACGGGCGGGAACCGCCTTGCCACGCACCATCAAATCAAGGGCAGTGCCGTCTTCGGCAAAGGGGCGCGCGACATAGCCCATGGCAACCGGCGCACCCACGGAAGGGCCAAACCCGCCCGAGGTCACTTCGCCAATCACCGCGCCATCCGCGCCCGCAATGGGGGTATGGCCACGCGCCGGCTGGCGGCCTTCTGGGCGAATACCAACGCGGAGCCGCTTCGGCCCATTGGCCAATTCATCGCGCACGCGCTCAGCGCCCGGGAAATTCCATTCCATGCGGCGGCGCTTGCCGATGCTCCACACCAGGCCCGCTTCAACGGCGCTGGTCGTTTCATCAATATCGCTGCCGTAAAGGCAAAGCCCGGCTTCAAGCCGGAGTGAATCCCGCGCCCCCAGCCCCGCCGGCATCACACCGGGCAAAGCGAGCAAACGGCGCGCGAACGCCTCCGCCTGATCGGCGGGGACCGAGATTTCAACGCCATCCTCGCCCGTGTAACCACTGCGAGAGATAATCGCGTGTACGCCCCCGATATCAAAACTGCCAATGCCCATGAAGGAAAACGCCGCCACACCCGGCGCCAAGGTGGCGAGTGCCGGTACCGCCCCCGGCCCTTGCAGCGCCAAAAGCGCGCGATCCTCATGCCGATGCAGTGTGACACCCTGCGGCAGATGCGCCGCGATATGGCCGAAATCATGATCCTTGCGGCTGGCATTCACCACGAGGAAAATCCGGTCACCCAGATTGGCGAACATGAAATCATCCAGAATGCCGCCGCTGGCCGATGTCAGTAGCCCATAGCGCTGCCGCCCGGGCTTCAGCCCTGCAACATCGGCAGGGGTCAGCGCTTCCAGCGCTGCCGCAGCACCTTCGCCACGCAATTCGGCTTGGCCCATATGGGAGACATCGAAAAGCGATGCGGCCGCCCGGCAATGCAAATGCTCCGCCATGATGCCGGCGGGGTACTGCACCGGCAGCGCGTAACCCGCGAAGCCTACCATGCGCCCACCCAATTCGCGGTGCAGCGCGGCGAGCGGGGTTTCCGCCAGGGATTCGGATGAGGACTCGACCACGCTGCCTCCCGCCACTTTGCGTGGCGAAATGGGTTCAAAACGTGGTCCCCCTCTGTCTGATGACCTGAGAGATTCGGTGGGTGCCTTGCCTCACCTTACTCCGTCGGTGCCATGGCTTGCGCCACGGGCTTTCCAGAGGCCCCTTCCCCGCGCGGCCCTTGTTGCCTGAGCGTTTCCGGGGACCGGTTGCGCCTTCGGCGGCAGGCAAGCCTGCTCTCTCCCGCGCGGAGTCAAACGGGATGGAAGGTGAATGGCAGATCGGGCCAGGGCGCGCAATATGGAATCATGCGGCAGAAATCATCCGATGCCTAAGCCTTTGGTTAATCCTTCTCGTTGAGTATAGGGCGTCAAGCATTTCGGCCCGGAGCAGGCATGGACGGTTTTTTCCTTGGTCAATCCCGCATCGCGCACCACCCCCCGGTGGCGCGGTTTGAGGTTTGTGCCGATGCCCTGCTGGAAGCCCATGGCGGCATGATCTACCGCGACTCGGCTTTGCGTGGCCCCTGCATGAACGGCATCAGCCTTGGCATGTTGAGCGCCTTTCTGGGCGAACCCGCCAGCATTGGTCGGCTGATGCGCCTGGATGAGGCGCTGACGCGGCGCATCTACCGCCGCCTGATCTGGGATGAGCTTGGGGCGGACCGGCTGCCGCCGGGGCTTGACCTGGCGCTGCTGGCCTTCGCGCTGGAAGCCGGGCAGCATGGCGCGATCCTGGCACTGCAGGATGCACTTGGCGTGGCGCGTAGCGGCGCCTTGGACGAACCAAGCCGCGCTGCCATGCAGGGGCTGGTAGCCGGGCCAGTCATCACGCGGATCTTCGCCGCGCTATTCGCCCTTTGCCTAGCGCTGGGTGAACTGCCGGGCCGCGCTTTGGAACAACTGCGCGACGCGGCGCTTGAAATGGCCGGGTCAGACTGACTCAGTCTGGTCTTCCAAAACCCGCCCAGCGCGGTGCCGGCGCAGCAGCCAAAGCCCGATCAGCACTGAAACGACGAAAAGCGCCGCCGCCAGCCCCATCTGCCACGCACCATCCACCCGGATGCCTTTGCCGAGCAGCGCGAAAATCACCGTCTGCGGCACATAGCCAATCGCCGAGGCCGCCAGAAAGGCCAAAGGCGGCACCGCCGCCATGCCAGCCAGCAGATTGACCGCCAGATTATTGCCAATCGGCAGCAACCGCAGCGCCAAAGTGGCGCCAAAGGGGCTGCCAATCAGCACATCCCGCATCGGGCGCAGCCGGTGGCCGAAACGCCCCGCAAGCTGCGCCCCGGCCCAGGGGCGGCCAATGGCCCTCGCCCAGGCATAGGCTACCCCACAGCCCAGTATTTGTGCCGCCAAGGCCAGGACCGTGCCTTCCACCGCGCCAAAGGCATAGCCAGCCAGAAAGGCGATCCCCTGGCGCGGCACGCCGGCTGCCGTCAGCGCGGCCCCTGCCAGGACGAAAACGGCATCGCCCAGCAAGCCCTGGCCCAGCACATAATGGTCAACCCATTCCGTCCCCGGCGCAGCGCCCAGGCTTCTCAGCAAAAGCCCACCAGCCATGAGGCCAAGGGCCAGCACCAGCAACCGGATCAGCGCCGCCCGCCGACGGGCGGAAGGCGCGGGGGGGGTCATGCCTCGGGCTCGATCACCGGGCGCTTGCCGCGCCGTTGCAGCCAGGCAACGCCGATCAGATCCAGGATACTGACCGCGAGCCGATCCAGCGTGCCGTAATTGGATTTGCCCCGCACGCGCGGGCGGTGATTGACGGGTTCACTGATCACCACACCACCGGCGCGCAAGGTGAGCGCAGGCAAAAAGCGATGCATGTGATCAAAATGCGGCAGGCTGAGGAACAGCGCGCGGGAAAACACCTTCAGCCCGCAGCCGGTATCGGGGGTCGCATCCCGGAGCATCCAGGCGCGGAAACGATTGGCGAAGCGGCTGCTGAAGCGCTTCACCGTCGAATCCCGGCGATTGACGCGATGCCCGGCAATCAGCACGGGCACGCCTTGCGCAGCCTCGGCCACGGCGCGCGCCAGAAGGCGCGGGATATCGGCGGGGTCGTTCTGGCCATCGCCATCCAGCGTCGCGATCCATTCCCCCCGCGCCGCCTTCACCCCCGTGATCACGGCAGCCGATTGCCCGCAGGAAGCGCGGTGGCGCAGCACCCGCAAGGGGGCGCCTTCTGCCCGTGCGGCGGCCAATTCCTGCGGTGTGGCATCGGTGGACCCATCATCCACATAAACAATCTCATGCGCCACACCGGCCAAGGCAGCACGGATTTCGGCGATCAGGGGCGCGATATTCGAGGCTTCATTGCGCACCGGCACCACCACGGAAATCAGCGGCGCGGCCGGGGGCATAGCATTGTCAGAGGACATCAGAATTTCGCGGTAGCAGGGCCGCCAAGTCACGGCAAGCAGGGGTGCATCGCCCCGCAACTGCCCCTATATGCCCGCCATGCCCTTCGACACACGCTCCCTGCCCGCAGATATCGCCGCCGCCCAGAACCGCAGCGCTACCCGAGCCATTGCCTTTTGGCTGCTGGGCGTGGCCGGGATGGTCTGGTTCATGGTGGGGCTGGGGGGCGCGACGCGGCTCACGGGTTCTGGCCTTTCCATCATGGAATGGGCACCCATTGCGGGCACGCTGCCGCCGCTATCACAGGCCGAATGGCAGCGGCTTTACGATTTATATCGCAGCATTCCGCAATATCAGCTGGTCAATCAGGGTTTCGGGCTGGAAGGCTTTAAGGAGATTTTCTGGCTGGAATGGGGGCATCGGCTTTGGGGGCGGTTGATTGGCCTGGCGTATGTGGCGGGGCTTGCCTGGTTCTGGCCGCGCGGGCGGGTGCCGGCGGCGCTCAAGCCCCTGCTTTTGCTGCTGCTGGCGCTGGGTGGGCTGCAAGGTGCGGTCGGCTGGTTCATGGTGGCATCGGGCTTTGACGCCGACAGGACGGCGGTTTCACCCTATCGGCTGGTGATCCACCTCGGCCTTGCCTTTGTGCTATTCGGGTTGTTGTTCTGGACGGCGCTGAGCCTGCTGCGCCCGGCCCGAAGCGGCCCGGTTGATGCAGGGGCGTTGCGTGGCTTGGTGCATGCGACAGCCGGGCTTGCTGTACTGACCATGCTGGCGGGCGGCTTTGTGGCCGGGATACGTGCTGGCTTCAGCTACAATACCTTCCCACTGATGGATGGCCGGCTGGTGCCGGAAGGCTATTGGGATTTGAAGCCGGCCCTAGCAAATTTCACCGCCAATATCGCCGCCGTGCAATTCAACCATCGGCTTTTGGCAACAGCGGTGTTGGTCGTGGCGGTGATTGCAGGCGTGTTGGCCTGGCGCCGGCTTTCGCCTGGCTTTGCGCGCGCTGCGGTGCTGGCGCTGGCCGGCGCAGTCGCGCTGCAATATGCGCTTGGTATCGCGACATTGCTCGCCGTGGTGCCGGTCTGGCTCGGCACGCTCCATCAAAGCATTGCCGTGCTGGTGCTGGCGACCGCGCTTGCCGCGATTCATGGCTTGCGCAGGCCGCGCGCAACCGCTTCTCTGAACGCCTGATCTTCGAGGTAGAAACCATGAACGCGCTCGGCATTACTGATGAATTGTTCTTCACGCTGCTGGATCGCACCGGCGCCGAACGCCAATTGCGCGACGCGACCATGGGCTGTGAGGATGGCGAGCTGTTCCTTGAATACCGGGAGAGTGAGGCGATTTCGCTGGATGATGGCCGCATCCGTTCAGCGAGCTATGATGCAACGCGCGGCTTTGGCCTGCGCGCTGTGGCGGGAGAAGCCGCCGGCTATGCCCATGCGGGGGAATTGTCGGATGCTGCACTTTCGCGTGCCGCGGCTGCGGTGAAGGCGGTGCGCCAGGGCCATAGCGGGGCTTTGGATATCGCGCCGCGCGCGACCAATGCGCGGCTTTACACTGATGCCAATCCGCTGACGCAGATGGATTTCGCGGCCAAGACCGCGCTGTTGCAGGAAATTGACGCCTATGCCCGTGCGCGAGATCCGCGCGTGGTGCAGGTAATGGCCTCCATCACCGGGGAATGGCAGGCGGTGCAGATCCTGCGCCCGGATGGGCAGCGCTTCGCTGATTTGCGCCCCTTGGTGCGCTTCAATGTCTCGGTCGTGGTGGCCGAGGGTGATCGGCGGGAGACCGGCAGCTTCGGCACCGGCGGGCGCTTTGCCTATGACCGCGTGCTGGGTAGCGATGCCTGGAGGCGCGGCGTGGATGAGGCGTTGCGCCAGGCTTTGGTGAACCTTGGCAGCGTGCCTGCCCCCGCCGGAGAGATGGAAGTGGTGCTCGGCCCTGGCTGGCCCGGCATTCTGCTGCATGAAGCGATCGGCCATGGGTTGGAAGGCGATTACAACCGCAAAAAGACATCCGCCTTTGCCGGGCTGCTTGGCCAGCGCATCGCCGCCCCCGGCGTGAACGTGGTGGATGATGGCACAATGCCCGATAGGCGCGGCAGCTTGACGGTGGATGATGAGGGCACGCCAAGCGGGCGCACCACGTTGATTGAAGATGGCATCCTGGTTGGGTTCCTGCAGGATCGGCAGAATGCCCGACTGATGGGCGTGGCCCCCACCGGCAATGGTCGCAGGCAAAGCTACGCCCATGCGCCGATGCCACGCATGACAAACACGGTGATGCTGGGCGGTGCCCATACGCCGGAAGAAGTGCTGGGCAGTGTGAAGCGCGGGCTTTACGCGGTGAATTTCGGCGGCGGGCAGGTGGATATCACCTCCGGCAAATTCGTCTTCAGCGCTTCGGAAGCCTACCTGATTGAAAACGGCAAGATCGGCGCACCGGTGAAGGGTGCCACGCTGATCGGCAATGGGCCGGATGCGCTGACCAAGGTCAGCATGGTTGCCAATGACATGGCACTCGACCCCGGCATTGGTACTTGCGGCAAGCAGGGGCAGGGCGTGCCGGTTGGCGTTGGCCAACCGACATTGAAACTGACCGGGCTGACGGTGGGCGGGACGGCTGTTTAACTAGCCTTGGCGGCGCTGCGCATCAATTCGTAAGCGCCGCGCTCTCCCGAACTTGGCACAAGCCGTGTGGTGAGCCCAAGCACGGTTTCGGCGCCACCCAGATACACATACCCATCCGGCTGCAATTGATTGGAGATATTGGCCAGCACCTGCGTCTTGGTCGCTGCATCAAAATAGATCAGCACATTGCGGCAGAAGATGATGTCAAAGCGGCCAAGAATGGCTGGATTTTCCAGCAGGTTGTAGCATTGCCAGCGCACCATGCTGCGCAGCCCATCAGAAATGCGCCAGCGCCCTGAATCCGGCTTGAAATACTTGACCAGCAATTGCACCGGCAGGCCGCGCTGCACTTCGAATTGCGAAAACAACCCTTCCTGCGCGCGCGCCAGCACTTCACGCGACAAATCCGTGCCGATGATCTCCACGCGCCGCCCGCCCAGCACCGGCCCCAATTCATTGACGATCATCGCCACAGAATAGGCTTCCTGCCCGG
>JAPLOJ010000420.1 GCA_026400795.1 Alphaproteobacteria bacterium | reverse complement strand
CGGGGGGTACAAACTGATGCAGCGAAGCAGGAAGTAGCCACCCCTGGTCCACATCCCACGCTCGGAAGGTCTTGCTCATGAAAACAAATGAATCAGAAATACAGAGAAAAAACTAGCGAATTCTCAGACAGGCTCCTAGCTTGATTCGACTGTTGGCACTCGTTTCCTCGCGCGATTGCGGCGCTGTGAAGTTGGTCCGCATTGGACATCTGCTGCTGCGTCGATGTCGATGCACTACAAGCTACGAGCAGAGCAAACAATATTATAGAACAAAAACGAATGGCTACAACCGGAAAGCTCCTGAGCGTCATTAAATGATGAACCTCCAAATTCCAGAAGCAAGCGGACCATGAAAGAGCCCTGTCCGCGAGCTGATTAACCGAGCTTGCCTCTTTCGATGCATCAAATGCATCGACGGCATTCTTCCCTACATTGATGCATTCATCGTAATCAATGAGCAAGAAAAAAATAAAACGAAATCCTCCCGTCCTGCGCCTCGATCCTGTAGCCCAGGTGCACAATCAACGAACGGTTTGAAGAAGCTGCTCTGATACCGAGACTCATCCGATTTTGTCCGCATTAACACCCACCGTTTTTCCTGTGCGCAGGCGGGCTTGCAGCCACGGGTTTTTTCACGCCCCCGCCAGGGTCAGGCCCTCAATCCGAAGGGTCGGACAATCCGTCCCGCGCCGGAACACCAGATCATTGGCGGCAGTGATGTTGAGGAACATCTGCTTCAGGTTGCCCGCGACCGTGATTTCACTCACCGCTTCTGCCAGCACCCCATCCCGGATCATGAAGCCCGCCGCGCCACGGCTGTAATCACCGGTCACGCCGTTGACGCCCATACCGGTCAATTCCGTGATGTAGAGCCCTTCCTTGATATCGGCCATCAGCGCCTCAGGGGTCAGCGTGCCTGGGGTGAGCCAAAGATTGCTCTGCGCCGGGCCGGGTGGGCCACCCGTCCCGCGGCTGGCATGGCCGGTGGAAGCCAACCCCAATTGCCGGGCGCTGCGCCAATCCATGATCCAACTGGTCAGCACGCCATCCTGCACCAAAGCGCGGGGCGCGCCGGGCATGCCTTCCCCATCAAAGGGGCGGGACCTGAGGCCGCGCGGGCGCGTTGGGTCGTCATGCACCGAAAGCCCGGCCGGCAGGATTTGCGTCCCCATGGCATCCTTGAAGAAGGACGTTCCCCGCGCCACGGCCGCGCCATTGATGGCGCCCACCAAATGCCCAAGCATGGAACCTGACACGCGTGGATCGAGCACCACCGGAATGCGCGCGGTCTTGGCACGCACCGGGTTCAACCGGCGTACCGCCTTTTCGCCGGCCACGCGCCCAACCAGGGCGGGGTCCGGCAGATCGGCCAGATAGACCGATTGCCAGTAATCATAATCCCGCTCCATCCCCGTGCCTTCGCCGGCGATAGCGGTGGCGGAAATGCCATGTGATGTGCGCGCATATTGCCCGGCGAAACCATTGGAAGCGACCATGGCGAAATCCGTTCGCCCCCAGCCGGCGCCAGCCCCTTGGCTATTGGTGACGCCCTTGATCGCCAGCGCTGCTTCTTCCGCCAGCGCGGCACGGGCTAGCAGGGCTTCGGCGGTGGGCTCGGTTGGGTCTTCCAGATCCAGCGCGCGGGCAGGAATGGCAACGGCCTCCGGCAGGCCGGCAAAGGGGTCTTCCGGCACCACGCGCGCCATTGCGACGGCGCGTTCCGCCAAAGCGGCAAAACCCTTTGGGTCCGGTTCCGTGGAAGCGACAATCGCCTGGCGTTTGCCGATGAATACCCGCAAGCCAAGATCGAGGCTTTCCGAGCGTTCCAGCTTTTCAATCGCCCCCAGCCGCCGATCCACGGAAAGCGAGGTTGAGGCAACCAGCAACGCATCCGCCGCATCCGCCCCCGCCGCGCGCGCGGCCTTGATCAGATCAGCAAGCGCATCCAGCCGGTTCATGCCGCAAGCTTCTCCATAATCGCGCCGACCGAGGGCACCTGCCCGGATGGCCCCATCACTGCCAAGGTCGGGCGCTGGCGGAAGGCGCGCGCAGCCGCCTGCTGCACCTGTTCCACGGTGACCGAGGCAATGCGCTGCTTGGTTTCCTCAATCGGGATCACGCGGCCATGCACCTGCAATTGCCGCGCAAGCTGTTCGCAACGACTGCCGGTGGATTCCAGTGACATGAGCAAAGAAGCGCGCAGCTGCGCCTTGGCGCGGGCCAATTCATCCTCGGTCACGTCGCGCTGCACCTTGATCAATTCCTCAAGCGTCACGGGCATCAATTCCGCCGCTTCCTTCTCGCCAGTGCCGGCATAGATCTGGAACAATCCGCCATCCCGGAAGGGCGAGGCAAAGGCATAGATGG
>JAPLOJ010000327.1 GCA_026400795.1 Alphaproteobacteria bacterium | reverse complement strand
GATTTTGGCGGTGGCGGCTGCGAACCGGCTGCCGCAAGCGCCGGAATTGCCAACCGCGACCGAGGCCGGCGTTGCCGGGTATCAGGCTGCGGCCTTTGTCGGCATTGTTGCGCCAACCGGCCTGCCCGAAAATGTCGCGAAGGTACTTGGCGAGGCTGTGGCCGCCGCTGTTGCTGACCCCGCAGTGCGCACGCGGCTGGAAGGCATGGGCAGCCTGATGGCGAGCGCGACCGAGGCAACCCCGCCGGGCTTTGCTGCCTTTCTGCAACGGGAAACAGCATGGACCCGCGCGGCGGCGGAACGCGCGGGGCTGCGGCAGGGGTGAGGGTAGCTGATTACAAATCCACCTTGATATTCGCCCGCTTGATCACGTCACGCCATTTGTCGCGTTCCGCTTCTAGCCGCTTGTCGCCATCGGCGGGCGATGAGCCCACATAATCAAAACCCATTTCTTCAAAGCGCTTCATCACATCTGGCTGGCGTGCGCCTGCAATCGCAACCTCATGCAGGCGCTGCACCGCGCGATCCGGCGTGGCTTTCGGCGCCACGAGCATCGCCCAGGTATAGACATCGTAATCCTTCAGGCGTGGGTCGCTTTCCGCCATGGTCGGCACGTTTGGTAATTGCGGAATGCGTTGCTGCACCATGGTGGCCAAGGGCCGCACCGTGCCGGCCCTGATTTGGCCGGAAGCGCCAGGCACATCGGCAAACACCATATCCACTTCACCCGCGATCAGCGCGGTAATCGCCGGGCCACTGCCGCGATAGGCAACATGCGTCAGGTCCACGCCCATCATCAATTTGTAGAGTTCTCCACCCAAATGCAGCGGCGTGCCGCTGCCTGAGGAGCCGTAATTCAGTCTATTGCCGCGCTCCCGCACCATGGCATGAAACCCGGCGATATCGCGGGCAGGGCTATCGGCACGCACAATCAGCACATAGGGCGATGTGGAAATCAGGCTGGAGCCCATCAGAATCGTATGCCCATCCGGGCGCGCCTGCACCACGGCGCGGGTGCCAATGGTGGCCCCTGCCCCGGCGCGGTTTTCGACCGTCACCGGCTGGCCGAGCAATTCACTCATTTTCGGCGCCAACAGCCGCGCCGCGATATCGGGCGTGCCGCCAGGCGCGAAGGGGACGATCATATTCACCGCGCGATCAGGAAATGTGCCTTGCGCGTAGGCCGCGGGGGCGAGCGCGCTGGCGCCGGCCAGGGCAAGCGCATGACGGCGGGACAAGGTAAGGGGCATCGGCGTTTCCTTTCTGGTTGCGATTAGTTTGCCAAATACTGATGTAAGTTGGAAGTTCGCCCATTTGCCGGCACTTCGCGCGGCAGCAAATGCGCGCGCCAGAACAGCGCAATCGCCATGGTGCACAAGGCGCCAAACCCTGCATAAAGCGCACCGGCATCGGCAAAGCCGATCTCACCCACCAAAGGCCCCGCCATCATCAGCCCAACCGGCAGGCCATAAACCGCCAGCATGCGTAGCCCCATCACGCGCCCTCGAAAATCCTGCAAGGTGATCCTCAGCAGCAACACCGCCAGCGGCACCATGCAAAAGCTTTGCACAAACCCCGCCAGCGCCAGCACCGCGCCACCAAGCACGGGGTCCGTCAATCGCGCAAAAACCAATAGTAGCAAAAACCAGGAAAGCGCTGCCGCCAGCATGGTGCGCGCCGGGGGCAGCCCGCCCCCCCTCGCGCTGATGAAAAGTGAGCCCAGCATCGCGCCACCTGCGAAACTCGCGGACAGATAACCAAGCCCGGTGCGATCCAGCCCATAAACATCGCGCGCCACATGCGGCAGCAGGCCGCCGCTGATCGGATAGGCCGCGAAATTGGCAAGGCACGCCAGCAGCAAAGCCGCCAGCACAGGCGGTGTGCTGCGCGCATAGGCAATGCCATCACCAAGATCGGCCCAGGGCGTTTTCATCGCCACACCTTGGGCAGCGCGGGTTGGTGGTTCATCCACCTGCAAGGTCAGCACAAAGGCGCAGAGATAGATCGCCGTCACCGCCATATAGGCCGGGCCAATGGATGCCAAGGAACGCGACCAGCCCCGCGCCGGTCAGCGCGCCGATCACGCGCGCGCTATCGGCACTCATGCGTTCAATCCCCATGGCACCCATCAGCAGGGGGGCGGGCATGCCGGCGGCAATCAGCGCATTGCGCATGCCCATATCCGAAGGGCGCACCAAGCCACTCAGCAAGGCGACACCACAGACCAGCCAGGGGGAAAGCAGCCCCGCCATGGCGCAAAGCGTCAGCACCGCCGCCAGCACCGCATACCAGGCACGCATGGCAGAAAGCACGCGCCGATGCCCAATCCTATCGCCCATCACACCAAACATAGGCGACAGCAGCGTGCCGATCAGCAGAAGGGACCCAAACACGGCAAGCCAGGTGACCGATCCCGTCTCAGTCAGCACATACCAG
>JAPLOJ010000197.1 GCA_026400795.1 Alphaproteobacteria bacterium | reverse complement strand
GCCTGCTGCCAACACCGCCGGCGCGCATCGCCGCCGGCAAAGTATTGTTCCAGGGCAAGGAACTGACCAAGCTATCGTCGCGGGAGATGCAGCGCATTCGCGGCCCCGGCATTGCGATGATTTTCCAGGAACCCATGACATCGCTGAACCCAGTGTTTTCCATTGGCGATCAGATCATGGAAACCATCAAGGCGCATGAAAACCTGCCTGCCGCCGCTCTCCGCAAACGCGCGATTGATATGCTGGACAAGGTCGGCATTCCCTCAGCAGCGCAGCGGCTGGATGATTATCCGCACCAAATGTCAGGTGGCCAACGCCAGCGCGTGATGATCGCGATTGCGCTTGCCTGTAACCCGAAGCTGCTGATCGCCGATGAACCGACCACAGCGCTGGATGTGACCATTCAGGCGCAAATCCTCGACCTGCTGATGGATTTGCGGGATGAATTCCGCATGGCGATCATGATCATCACGCATAATATGGGCGTGATTGCGGAAACGGCAGACCGCGTGCTGGTGATGTATGCGGGGCGTGTGATTGAGGAAGCGCCGGTAGCACGGGTTTTTGACCATCCCATACATCCCTATACGCGCGGCTTGCTGGAATGCGTGCCGTCCATCACCGAAGACCGCGCGCGGCTTATCGCCATCCCCGGCACTCTGCCCGATCCCGCGCGTCGCCCACCTGGCTGCCGCTATAGTGTGCGCTGCCGCTATGCGCAGCCAAGTTGCAGCGATGCCCTACCGCCTCTCATTCTTGAGGAAGCGGATCATTGGGCCGCGTGTCTCCGCGCCAAGGAATTGGCCGCGCCATGACCGAGCCCCTGATCAGCGCGCAGAACCTGGCCAAGCATTTCGATGTTGGTGGAGGCGGCCTGTTTCTCCGTGGCAAAACCAGCAAACTGCGCGCGGTGGATGATGTCGCCCTCAGCATTATGCCGGGTGAAACCTTGGGGCTTGTCGGGGAATCTGGCTGCGGCAAATCTACCCTAGGGCGCCTGCTGATCAGGCTGCTTGACCCGACCGCAGGCACTATCCGCTTTCAGGGACAGGAAATCACCGGGCTTGGCCGCGCAGCGATGCGCGAATTTCGCCGGTCCATGCAGATTATTTTCCAGGACCCTTACGGCGCGCTCAATCCGCGTATGGCGGTCGAGGATATCATCGCTGAACCGCTGGTGATCCATGGCGCCAAATCCGGCGCAGAGACGCGCCAGAAGGGGACGGAAATGCTGGACCGTGTCGGCCTGCCAAGCCGCGCGCTGGATCGCTTTCCGCATGAATTTTCTGGCGGCCAGCGCCAGCGCATCGGCATTGCGCGCGCGCTGATCCTGCGTCCGCGCTTTGTTGTTTGTGATGAGGCTGTCTCGGCGCTTGATGTTTCCGTCCAGGCGCAGATCGTTAATCTGTTGCAGGATTTGCAGCGGGATATGGGGCTGACCTATCTGTTCATCGCGCATGATCTTTCGGTGGTGCGGCATATCTCTGATCGCGTTGCGGTGATGTATCTTGGCAAAATTGTTGAGGTCGCCGAAAAGCACGCGATCTACGCGACCCCGCAGCATCCCTATACGCGCGCGTTGATTGCCGCCGTGCCGGCGCCGCATCCTTCCCGGCGGTCACGCGGCAAGCGGGAGAATATCGTT
>JAPLOJ010000218.1 GCA_026400795.1 Alphaproteobacteria bacterium | reverse complement strand
TTCCCGCCAATATTCGCCAGGAAAGCGCGCGCAGAGCTTGCGCACTTCCTCACGGATTTCGGCATGGGCTTCCTGGGAATGATGCATATCCATTGGTCTAGCTCCGGTTTCGGCTCGGATTAGAGCATTTTCAAGCCAAGTGAAATCACTTGGCGGCTCGGAAAATGCGACCGAACAAAAGTTTAGTGCCTGTCCGCTGAGCGGACGCGAAGGGGACAGGCACTAAGGGCCGGCGGGGCGGGGTTGCAAGCCGGATAGGCGCGTCAATCCACCGTCGCGCCGGAACGCCGCACCACCTCTGCCCAGCGGGTAATTTCGCGCGCCAGGGTTTCGCGGAATTGCTCCGGCGAATTGGGCGCGGCGGGGGGGCGATTGATCTCGGTATTCATGCGCCGCAAGATCGGGTCCGGCAGGCCGGCCGGGGCCAGGATGGCGTACCAGGTGCTGGTATCCATGGGCGCTGTCCCGCAAGCCTCAGCGACCGTGGGCACATCCGGCAGGGCCGCAAGCCGCGCCGGGCTCATCACCGCCAGCGGCCTTACCTGGCCTTGGCGGATCGGCCCCATGGCCGCGCCGGATTGGTTGAAGAACAGATCCGTATCGCCCGCCAGCAAGGACGTCATCGCGCCGGGCTGGCCGCGATAGGGCACATGCAGCAGGTCAAGATTGGCGGCGATGGCGAATTGCACCCCGGCCAGATGGGTGGAGGCACCATTGCCGGTTGAGCCATAGGAAACCGCCTGGGGCCGTGCCCGCGCTGCCACCAATACCTGCGCGCAATTCTGGAATTGCGGGCGCTTTTCGGGGCTTACGATCATGACATTGGGCACATCGCCCAGCAGCACGACAGGAGTGAAGTCCCGCTGCACATCAAAGGGCAGGTTTTTGTAGAGCGCGGCATTGATGGCATGCGTGCCAGCCGTGCCGAAATAGAAGGTGTAGCCATCGGGCCGCGACTTGGCGACGAAATCTGACCCGATATTGCCCCCGGCCCCGGTGCGACTATCCACCACCACGGGTTGGCCCAGCGCGCGGGAAAGCGGCTCTGCCAGGCGCCGCGCATAGATATCCGTGCCGGCGCCATTCGGGAATCCACCCATCAGCGTGATGGGGCGATTGGGCCAATCGCCCTGTGCCAGGGCGGGCGAGGCGATCACTGAGGCTAGCAAGGCAGCAATCAGGCTACGGCGCATGGATTGGAACTCCTTGGGATTGTTGAGAGCCATCTTAGCCATCTAAGCTTCAGGAATGAACAGCCCAAATTCAGCGCCGCGCATCGCGCGCGGCGGCAAATCCATCTATGGCGCGCCGCTTGGCATATTGATGCTGGAAGCGCGCTTTCCCCGAATCCCAGGCGATATGGGCAATGGGGAGACCTGGCCCTTCCCCGTGCTGTTTCGGGTGGTACGCGGCGCGACCCCCGAAAAGGTCGTGCTGCTGGGCGCCAAGGGGCTTTTGCCGGATTTTATCGCCGCCGCGCAGGAACTGGTCCATCTGGGGGCCGAGGCGATCACGACCAATTGCGGCTTCCTATCTCTGTTCCAGCGCGAATTGGCAGAAGCCGTGCAGGTGCCGGTCGCCACTTCATCGCTGATGCAAGTGCCCTGGGTGCAGGCGACGTTACCGCCCGGCAAGCGCGTTGGCGTGATTACCGTCAGCAAGCAATCACTGACGCCGGCGCATCTGGATGCCGCCGGTGTGCCGCGCGATATCCCCTGTGTCGGCACGGAAGGCGGGCGGGAGTTTTTCCGCGTCCTGATCCGCGCTGATCACCAGGATATGGATATTGATCTGGCGACGCAGGATATCCTGGATGCAGGTCGCGCGCTGGTCACGCAACACCCGGATGTCGGCGCCATTGTGCTGGAATGCACCAATATGCCGCCCTATGCGGCGGCCTTACGCGATGCGCTTGGCCTGCCGGTCTATGATATCTATTCCATGATCAGCTGGTTTCACGCCGGAATCAGGCCGCGGCGCTTCGGCTGAAGCCCTTGGCCGGCGGATACCGGCCGAGGGGCTTCATGGCATCACCGACCGCCGAAGAGTGAGGTCAGGAACTGCGGCGCCTGGTTCGCGATGGATAGTGTTTGCGTGCCAAGCTGCTGGCGGATTTGCAGCGCCTGGAGGCGAGCCGATTCCTTCGCCAGGTCCGCGTCAATCAAGGAACCAAGCCCGCCTTCGATCGAATCGATCTTGTCGCGGTTATAGGTGATTTGCGCGTCCACATACCGCGCATCCGCACCAAGGCGGTTCATCGCATCATTGATGACCTTGTTGATGCTGTCGAAGTCACCGGTGCTGGGTGTAAGCGCGGCCTGGGCATCGGCGGCGGTTGCAAAGGGTCCAGCAGCGACGATGAAATTCGCATCGGGCCCCAAGGCTGCCAGCGTGTAGAGATCCGCAGCGTCGGCGGATTCACTGCGCATGGCAACAATATCATCCGCGGGTGAAGTGCCGGTCAGAAGATTGCGACCATTATAATCCGCATCGGCAAGAAAATTGGTGATCTGCGTGCGCAGTTGCGCATATTGCTGGTTGTACTGGTCGCGCGCCTCGTCATTGATGGTGCCATCGGCAAGCCTTGTCAGCACGGTGCGCACTTCGATCATGGTATTGGAGACTTGTTTCAGCGATGTCAGCGAAACATCGATCAAGCCGCGCATGCCGCCCATCTGTTCGTTGACGGCATTGAGTGTAGCGGTATCGGCCCGCACGGTTTGTGCGATGGCGAAAGCCCCGCCATCATCCTTGGCATCCGCGACGCGATAACCGGTAGACACACGCTTTTGCACCTGGGCCAGCGCCTCATTGGTGCGATTGAGGGACTGAAGCGCCATCATGGCGCCGGTATTGGTATTGACAGATGTCATGCTCATCGGAATTTTTCCTTGCTCTGAAACCCTTTTTGGGTTCGCATAATTTATGACAGTGTATTGATAATTTTTAGTAAATTATTTTGGAAAAATCTGAGAATTAATTATTGTATTGGGCTTTTATTTTATTTTAATAATACTAAAAACTGACCCGCGCGAGCTGCTCTGCCGCGCGGATCAACAAAGCATGGATTGTCGCATTTTCCGACCCGCCAAGTGATTCCACTTGGCTAGGACATGCTCCAAGTCACTCCCTCAAGGACATCACCGACCAAACAAGGAAATCAGCGCCTGCGGTGCCTGGTTGGTGATGGAAAGCGTCTGCGTGCCAAGCTGCTGGCGAATCTGCAGCGCCTGAAGCCGCGCGGCTTCCTTGGCAATATCGGCGTCAATCAAGGCGCCAAGGCCACCTTCAATGGCATCAAGCTTATCCCGATTATAGCCAATCTGAGAGTCAATATAGCGCGCATCGGCACCCAAGCGATTCATCGCGTCATTGATCACTTTGTTGATGTCGGTCCAGTTTCCTGTAATGGCCGTCTGCGCGGCTGTAGCGTCAGCCGGTGCGGCGTCCACCACAAAATCAGTCGCGCCATCAAAAGCAGCGAGGGTAAGCGTGGTGCCTTGCTCATTACGAATCGTGACGATATCGCCCCCGCCTGCAGCAGGGTCTGTCGAAAGAAGGGTACGGCCGTTATAGGTGGCGTCATCAATGAACCGCTCAAGCTGTGTTCTCAGCTGGGTATATTGCTGTTCGTATTGATCGCGCTGCGCATCATTGATCGTGCCATCGGCAAGGCGCGTCAAAACCGTCCGCACCTCCACCATGGTTTTGGAAACCTGACCCAAGCTGTTGAGCGTGACATCAACAATACCCTTTAGGCCGCCCAATTGCTCATTGGCTGCGGTCAGGCCAGCAACGTCTCCACGCACGGATTGGGCGACGGCAAAGGCGCCGCCATCATCCTTGGCATCGGCAACACGGAAACCGGTTGAAACACGCTTCTGCACTGTGGCAAGCGCGTCATTGGTCCTGTTCAAGGACTGAAGGGCGGTCATCGCCCCAAGATTGGTATTCACGGAATTCAGATTCATGGGATTTTCCCTTCGCTGCGCCCGGTTTTCGGGACGACGTCAATTTCTCAGAAGGAAATGAAAAAACAGTTAAATAAACCGTTGAAAAAGCACGTTTTTTATTTAAATTCGGTAAAAATGCTGCCTCGGTCTTAGGTTT
>JAPLOJ010000240.1 GCA_026400795.1 Alphaproteobacteria bacterium | reverse complement strand
ATGACTGATCCCGCCATTCGCTTCGATGACAGCGCCGCGCTGCGTTTAGCGGCTGCCGGGCGCGTCTTGGATCACATCCATGGCATAAGCGGCTTTGGCAATTCGGATCACATCCTGCGCATATTGGGCGCAGCCGATACAGATGGGCTCCGGCGCCTTTTCCAGGAAGACAGGCGGGCTTTTTCGAAGGCCTGGCTGCTGTTTTCCGTGGATTCGGCACTGCCCATCGATGTCCGGGCCTTGCTGGAAGCGCCAGCGCCCCTCGCGCTGCTGGTTGCCATGTCCCTCGTTTCGCAAAAGCCCATCCTGACCGAAGCTGGGCATCGCCGACGCGAAGAGTTGGTGAGCCTCGCTGGGCGGTTAAGGCCCATGCCGCTGCCACTTTCGGTGGATCATCTGGTGCTGCTTTCGGCAGCTTGGATGCTTTGTTCCTACGCCACGGCGCGCGATAAGCATGGCATCAAGCCCGTGCTGAACCGCGTGCTGCGCCAGTGGGCTGAGGGGATTGGCCTCAGCGATGCGGCGCTGCCCGCGACTCGCCCTTTGAAGGCACGGCCCACGCTGCTGGTCGCGGCCGAGATCATGCATTCCAACCACGTACAGTATCGCTATTTCGGGCAATATTTGCGCCAGTTGCGCCAACGTTTCCGGCTGGTGCTGGTGACCGAGGGATCGCCAGCCGATAGCCATGTGGAGGCCTTATTCGACGAGGTCCAGACCTTCAAGCGCGAAGGCGGTACCGGGTATTTCAACAAGCTTGCCGATCACATCAAGGCAATCGCCCCCGATATGATCTTCTGGCTGAGCGTGGGCATGCGGCATTGGGGGCCGGTGCTCGCCAATTTCCGGCTGGCGCCCATACAGATCGTGGGACTTGGGCATTGCGCTTCCACTTTCTGCGACACGATTGATTACTATTTCACCGAGCAAGGATTTGTCGGGGACCCGGAATTGCTCTCCGAGCAATTGGTGCTGCTGCCGGATGAGAGCCTGATTTTTGAGAGATCACCGCATTACACGCCGCTGCCGCCCATCATTCGCGAAACCGCAAACCCCTTGCGCGTGGCGCTGCCATCAAATCTACTGAAGCTCAATCCGCATTTCATTGGCGTCTTGCGCAAGATCAGGGAAAAGGCACGCCGACCGTTGGAATTCCATGTCTTTCCGAATGTCAGCGGCCTTGAATTGCTGTCAACGCAACGCCTGTTCAACCGGTACTTGCCGGGCAGCACCGTCTATCCAATCAAGCGCTATAATGATTACCTGGCCGATGTTAATGCGTGTGATATCAATCTGAGCCCTTTTCCCTTTGGCGGACTGAATGGCGTTGTTGATTCATTCCGTCAGGGCATTCCGCTGATCACGCTGGAAGGGCCTGATTTACCTGCGCGTCTCGATTCCATGATGCTGCGCCGGCTTGGCATGCCGGAATGGATGATTACACAGAACGAGAATGAGTATATTGCCGCAGCGCTGCGCGTGATTGACAATGACGCGGAACGGGTTGCGCTCAGCCGCAAAATCCTGGCGCTGGATGTGGAAAGCCTGATTTCGGGCGATGCGACCACGCCACTCCGCAGCGATGTGGTGGATGCGATGTGGTGGATCTACCAGCATCATGAGGCGATCAAGGCTTCCGGCCGCAAGGTGTTTCGCGCTGCGGATCGGACCCGCCCACCCGCCTAACAAAAACGGGAGCTTTCAGCCGAACCGCGTAGGCATTACATGCACGCCATGCCCAAGCCTGCCCTTCTTTGGTTCCGCCAGGATCTGCGCCTTGCCGATAACCCGGCGCTGCATGCCGTAGCCGACCGCCCGATCCTGCCGGTCTTCATCCTGGACCCGGAAGCCGCCGGCACCTGGGCGGAAGGCCGCTTTCGCGTGACCTGAAGGCCCTTGGCGCACCGCTTCTGGTGTTGCGCGGCACGGCGCTTGATCTGCTGCCCAAGCTTGCGGCCGCAATCGGCGCCGATGAAATCCATGCCGGGCGCCTGACAGAGCCCTGGGCGCGCACACGTGATGCCAAGCTGGCCGAAGCCCTGCAAGCTACCGGGCAGAAGCTGGTGCTGCATCGGTCTGCCCTGCTGCACGAGCCGCATCTGGTGCGCACCGGGGCGGGCAAGCATTACGCGGTCTATACCCCGTTTTCCCGCACGCTATTCGGTTTTGGCGACCCCGCCGCGCCGATTCCGGCGCCGAAGCGCTTGCATCCCGCGCCCGGCGCGCCCGCGGGTCTGGAAATTGCGGCCCTTGGCCTGCTGCCGCGCCCGCCTGAACCCGATTGGGCCGCGGGCTTCGGTGCCGTCTGGCAACCGGGGGAGGAAGGGGCGGCACGGCGTTTGGCCGATTTCCTTGCCTCGGGCGTCAACGCCTATGCCGACCGGCGCAATGAACCGGCGGCCAAGGGGGGGACCTCAGGGCTCTCGGCGCATTTGCATTTTGGCGAAATCTCCCCGCGCCAGGTCTGGGTGGCCGCGCGGGAAGCCGCACCCCATGGCGGCGCGGGGCTGGAGACCTTTCTGAAGGAAGTGCTGTGGCGGGAGTTTTCGCATCATCTGCTCTGGCACCGCCCGGAAATGCCGGAGGCACCGCTGCGCGCCGATTTCGCGGCCTTTCCCTGGGCGCCGGATGCCGGGATGCTTCGTGCCTGGCAGCGCGGCCAGACAGGCTACCCGATTGTGGATGCCGGCATGCGCCAGCTTTGGCGGATCGGCTGGATGCATAATCGCGTGCGCATGATCACGGCTTCGTTTCTCGTGAAACATTTGCTGCAGCCCTGGCAGGAAGGTGAGGCCTGGTTCTGGGATACGCTGGTGGATGCGGACCTCGCGGCCAATAGCGCGTCCTGGCAATGGGTTGCGGGCTGCGGGGCGGATGCCGCGCCCTATTTCCGCATCTTCAACCCAGTGCTGCAGGGCGAGAAATTCGACCCGGAGGGCGAGTATATCCGCGCCTGGTGCCCGGAATTGGCCAAGCTGCCAGCGCGCTTCATCCATAAGCCCTTTGAGGCGCCGGAGATGATCCTGCGCGGCGCCGGTGTGACGCTTGGGCAGAATTACCCGAAGCCGGTGATTGGCTTGGCGGAAGGCCGCGCCCGGGCGCTGGCTGCCTTTGCGGGGCTGCGCAGCGGATGATCTCGGCGCGCAGGCTGCGTGACGCCGGCTTTTCCGGCCTGCGCGTGGTGGGTGATGTGCATGGAGAGGCGGAGGCGTTTGACGCCGCCATCGCCGGCGCGGAATCGCTCGGCCTTTTCATTATCCAACTTGGTGATCTGGTGGATTACGGGCCGGATAGCCCGGGCGTGCTGCGCCGCGCTTTCGCCATGCTCGACGCGCGGCGCGGGGTGTTCCTGTTGGGCAATCACGAACACAAGCTCCGCCGCGCGCTGATTGGCCATGCGAGTGCCAAGCTGTTCGTGGCGCCGGAGGGGCTTGGCCGCACCTTGGAGCAATTGCAGGGAGCGCCAGATGGCACGGCGCTGACGGCGCGCGCGGTGGCCGAAATTGCCCGCGCGCCGGCCTGGCTGCGGCTGGGTCAGGCCATGTTCATCCATGCCGCTTATCATGATGCCATGCTGCATCGCGCGCCGCCAGAAGATGCCGGCACCCGCCGCCCGGATGGCGCGCTATCCCGCGCCCTTTACGGCGAAGTGACCGGTCAGCGCGGGCCGGATGGCTACCCCATGCGCGCCACGCGCTGGGTGGGGCGCATTCCGCATGGCATCACGGCTTATGTCGGGCATGACAATCGCTCCAGCAATGGGCGGCCGCATGAAATGCGCGGCGCCTTGGGTGGGCGGGCGATTTTTCTGGATACCGGGGCGGGGAAAGGCGGCGCGCTGGCCTGGATTGATTTGCCGTTTGAGGCGTTGGAGCCTGAGGCCGGGTAGCTGAAGTTCCAACCAAGTGGACATACTCGGCTGGAAAACGCTTTCAGGACCAGACGGGCGCGGCCTACCGAATTGCAGGCAGGCTGATGCCCGGGGGTGGTTCTCTCACCAGGCACCATCTGGGCGGGTCACTAGACGGCCCACATCCATCCCAGCCGGAGGACCGGCAAGACCGATTCTCCTCAGTGAACCACTCCGCATTCGCCGTGCAGACGCGCCAATTGGGGTCCAGCGTGGCGTCGCGGCTCAAAAAGATCATTTCCAGCCAAACTTCGCCGACGGATTCGAAGGTTGGCAGCAGATTGGTCATCCATTCCCACTTCGCCGCCTGGGCTGGCCGTGCCACGGCAATGGCGCCGCGCGCCACGGCGCGCCGATAGCCCTTGAGAAAATGTGATTCAAGACGAACGCCAAATCCACCACCGCCAACGCCAACCATGCTTTCGGCTACGGTCATTTCGCATTCATCCGGCAGGATCAGCGCTGTTGGGAAAGCGAAGGTAGTGCCAAGGAAAGTGCCAGCGCGGGCAAATAGGTCAACCTCGAAAAAATAACCAATCGAGCGCATCCGCGCCACGGTGTCTTGCAGATGCCCGGCTTCCTGCCCCGGCGCGACACGCGCCCATCGCGTTGCAACAGCATTCCATACTTCTGCCGCCGCCGGGTAATTCGGATCACTCGCTGCCCAATGGCGCTCAAGCTCCGCGGCGAAGCCACGCGCCTTGCCTTCACGCCAATGCGCAATCATGCGGATCAGGCTGTCCGTGGCGCCAATCGCGCCCCAGGAGACGATATGCACCAGATGATGCGGCTTCTGGACGGCATCCAAATAGGTTTGCAGGACATAGCCCACGCCTTGCGCGCTGAGCCCGCCTTGGCTCTGGCCCGTCACAAAGACCTCGCCCCCTGCTGGGCCGGCGGTGGCATAAGCAGCGGCATCGTTGATCATGCTGAGGGCAGCGGTTGAGATGGCCTGCGCCCGCCCCATGGTCAGACCTGAGGCCCAGGTCCTGAGATCAGGGTGGTCGAAAGTATGCGTACCCGCGATGGCATAAATCCGGTGGGGGTGCCTGCGATCCTTCGCTTCCAGCACCAGGCCGGCGAAGCCGCTATAGCGATCAGTGTAGACGCGAACGACATCATAATGCGTAAGCGCCGCAGCGGTTGGCGAATCCTCGAGCCACGGGCGGGAATTCGGATCAGCCGGGTCACGGTAGCGAACATCATAGGCGCGATCTGCGGCGGCGACCGTTGCCTCATCCACCTGCCAGAGCGCCGGGTGGCGGGAACGCCGATCCTGTAGGATGGCCGCGCCATCCACACCCGGAATGTCATGGGTTAATGGGCTGCCATCAGGAATTTCCAAATCCCGCACATGCCGCAGATGCAGTTCAATGCGCGCCTGGCGTCCGCTATCCGTGAAATTCGCCCTGACCTGGTGCGAGGCGAGAATATCCTGTGCGAAGGGAAGCGCTTGGCGAAACGCCACATGCATATCGCGGACATGTTCCTTGGCCAGATGGGAAGCCGCCGCATCGCAGCGCGCAATATGCGCCGCGGCTTCGGCGCCGCGCGGATCAGTGGCGTGTTGCGCCCGGGCCGCGCCAATCATGAGGATCGCCATAAAAAGGCCGCTTGCGAGATATCGGTATGGCCATACGACTGGCATGGGTTTGTTTCCTTCACTCGGCGCCCAGGATGTCTCGAGCAAACCCGTTTAGCGGTTCTCCGATACAAAATTCAATGCGTCGTTCTTGCACCGCGCGCAAAGGCAAGGATCATGGCGCTTGTCTCCAGATCGGGCGTCGCGCGGCCGAGAACCCTGAGCAGGCTAAGCTCCTCCCCACCGGGCAGGCGATGCCCGCCACCCCTTACTTCATAGAGCCATGTCGCCACCCCATGCCGACATGCCTCCGCGCGGTGCAAAAGCACATCTGGCGCGTCCAAGGCGCCACGCCGGGGCAGGGGCTCCGCCGGCGCGACACCGGTGCAGCCATTGGCGGCCTGCCAGAAGGCGAAGCTCTCAGGGATCGAGCGGCGGCGCTGCAGCATCACGGCACCAGCAAGCACGATGCTGCCATCCCAGTGCACCACCGGATCTTCCGTGCCGGCCACAAGCATGACCGGCAAGGACCGCGCTGGCGTACAGGGCGGGTCAGAGGCAGGTGGCATGGTTGCTTTGAACAGCATGAGCGAAGCAAGCCGCTCGGCACGCTGGCACGCATAATGCGCGGCCATCATCCCGCCATTTGAAATCCCAACCAGGTGTATCGCCGCCGGATCAGCAATGCCGCCCTTCACCAAATGATCAATCAGGCCATCCAGTAGGGCGACATCATCGGGGCCATAAAAGGCAGAGGGAAGTTCCCGTGCGAGTGAGGCTTCATTCCACACCAGACCCGCCGCATCGGGGAAAGCCACAACAAAGCCGGCTTCCTTCGCCAGCTTCGGCAGGGGCATCATATTGCGCGTCAACGCACCGCTCAGCCCAGCGCCATGCAGGACAATGATCGTCGGCAGCGGGCCATGTGCCGCCGAAGGCCGGTCAATGATGGTCTGCGCGGCACGATTTTCGGGATCGGCTGAAGCCGACGTACAGGCGGCCGTGATCATTAGTGCAAATGCAGCCCATAGCAGCCGCCAGTGACGCAAGGGGCATGGCTTAGCGCGACCTGGCACAAGGCCCATCCATCATTGAATATCTTTTGCCCGCGCTAAGCATGTTGGTGGCTACGCCTTTTCGTTCCAAGGAAAGGCGAACGGGGCGCACCATTTGGTGCAGCTGCGCCATAATTGCGATCTAATCTCCCCATTTTTCCAGATATTTTCTGTAGTTTCGCCGCCAATCGGGCTTGCCGAGTCCCTCCCCTACACTGGCATGCGTGATCGCTACCCCAGAACACCCAAGAACCAACCCAGCAGCCTTTGCACTGCGACAGAAATCCATGTCATAGAAATGGAAATCAAATCGTTCATCAAATCTCACACCTGCACTGCGTAATGCGTCCCGCTTCGCGGCGAGCAATACACCGTCAAGCAGTTCGCATTCCGCTGGCGTCGGGCCGAAATAATCAACTGGCCCGAAGGGTGTCTTTGCATGAGCAACGGCACCGCTATGATTTTCCCGATCCTTGCCGAAAACATCGTCTGGTCCTGGGGATCCAAATAACCAGGAAGGCTGCCTAGGTACGCGGCGCCGATTGCCGGCAACACCCATGATATCGAATGCTCGCAACGCATCCTTGATCCGATCGGCGAAAAAATAGTCATCTATCCAAACATCATCATGGATAAAGACCAAAATCTCGCCGGCATCGGCCGCGCCAAGGGCATTATTGTAAACCACAGGCAAGCCCGCAATGTTTTGAAAAGCGATACGCGTATCAACTCTTTTGTCGAAGGCCAGCCGCTTCAAGGAAGCGCCAAGCGGGGTCTTCTCAGCGAAGTCAGGCGCCGCTTGCCGCGTGGCACTTACAATAGTGATCATGATGGACTCGCCCCTTCATTCATCCCCAAAGCTTCGGGTTCGCCAAATCCCGCGCAATGCGCTCAGCCGCGGCTTCCAGCAAAGCTTCCCCCTTCGCGGCAGTGGCGCTGCGCGCATCGCCGATCACGCCATTGGCGCTGAGTTCCTTGAAGGAACGCCGCCGCGCCAAAGCTGCCGGTTGGCCTTCAACCCGCGTGCTATGCGGGCCATGCTGTTCGGAAAGGCGCGCGGGGCGCACCGCTTCGGGCATCAGGGTCATGACCATCGAAGCCTCAGCCTCACACGCATGCAGCACATTGGATTGGCGTTCCAGAATGGGCGCAAAGGCATCGCCCGCCATGTGCCAATAAGTGGCGGCGGCAACGGGAATGCCGCTTTCGGCTTGCGCATCCACGGCGGCCACGGCCACCGCTTCTGAATTGCCGCCATGGCCATTCAGCAGCATCGCGCGCTTGAAGCCGGCGCGGGCTGCGGAGCGCACAATGCCGCGCAACACGCCCCCAAAGGCAGCGTAATCCAGCGTCACTGTGCCGCCGAAGGGCACGTGATGCTCGGCCAAACCCGTCCAGACGCAGGGCGTCACCACCACCTGTTCGCCAGCTTCGGCCATGCGCTGCGCGACGCGATGCGCAACCCCGGTAGCGCAGATGATATCAACGCCGGTCGCGAGCGCTGGGCCATGCTGTTCCAAGGATGCCACAGGGATGATCACCAATGCCCCAGCCGCGGCACGGGCATTGAGTTCTTCGGATGTCATTTTCATCCATTCGATTTCGGTCGTCATGTGGTACGCTCCGGGGTATCAGGGAAAATTGAATGAGGCCTGACAATGCCTCAATAGCTTTGCGGTTCATGCTTCCATCGGGGCGATGAATACGCAAGGGCTAGGCAAGGTTGGCGCCTCACCCCCGCATTTCCGGCCCATCCAGAAATTCCCGCGCCTTGGCGCGCATGGCGGCCAGTTTTTCGGGCTTCAGTTTACGCAAGCCCATCACCGGCATCGCCATGCGCGGATTGCGCGCGAAGTCTTCCGCATGGCGGGCGATGAAATCCCAATAGAGGAAATTGAAGGGGCAGGCGCGCGGCCCCACCGCATCCTTCGCATCATGCGCGCAGCCGCGGCAATAATCGCCCATGCGGTTGATATAGGCCGCTGACGCCGCATAGGGCTTGGACGCCATGACACCGCCATCGGCGTAAAGCGCCATGCCTTGGGTATTGGGCAATTCCACCCAATCGAAGGCATCGGCATAGACCGCAAGATACCAGCGATTGACCTCGGCTGGATCAAGTCCTGCGATTAGCGCGAAATTCCCGGTGATCATCAGGCGCTGGATATGATGCGCATAGGCGTGATCGCGCGTCTGCCCCACTGCCTGAGACATGCAGCGCATGGAGGTTTCCGCACCCCAGTAAAACGCCGGCAGGGGGCGCTTGGCCGACAGCGCATTGCCTTCCGCGAAACCGGGCATCAGCAGCCAATAGAGCCCGCGCACATATTCGCGCCAGCCAATGATCTGGCGAATGAAACCCTCAACGGCATTGAGAGGTGCGAGGCCATCACGCCAGGCTTGCTCGGCAGCGATGCAAATCGCGCGCGGGTCGAGCAAGCCGATATTCAGGCTGGTGGAGATCAGCGAATGGAACAGAAAGGGCTGCCCAGCCGCCATGGCATCCTGATAATCGCCAAAGCGCGGCAGGCGATCCCGGATGAAGGCCGCAAGTGCCGCTTCAGCATCGCGCGCTGTCACGGGCCAGGCGAAGCTCTCCGCCGCGCCGAAATGCGTGCCGAAGCGTGTGCTGACCAGTGCGATCACATCGCGCGTGATCTCATCCGGCGCAAAGCGCGGCGCCGCGGGGGGAGTGACGCCGGCGGGCAAGCTGGCGCGGTTTTCGGCATCGTAATTCCAGGCGCCGCCGGCGGGCTCATCGCCTTCCATCAGCAGGCCCGTTTCGCGGCGCATCTCCCGATAGAAGAATTCCATCCGGTATTGCTTGCGCCCCTTGGCCCAAGCGCGAAAGCGCGGCAGGTCACAGACAAAGCGATGATCAGGACGGATTTCGACAGGCAGGCCGAGCGTTTTCTCCCAAGCCTCCATATCCTGCAACACGCGCCATTCGCCGGGATGGGTGGCGATGATGCGCTCAGGCCGATGCCGCGCCACGGCGCGCGCCACTTCGCCGGCAAAGCTTTGCGTATTCGCCGGATCATCCAGGCGGATGTAATCCACGGCCACACCGCGTGCTTCCAAAGCGCGGGCGAAATGGCGCATGGCGGATAGGATCAGAATGATCTTTTGCGGGTGATGGGGCACATAGGTGCATTCCGCCATCACCTCCATCAGCAATACGCGATCCCGCGCGGGGTCCAGCCCTTCCAAGGCGGAAAGCCCCGGCGTCAATTGATCGCCCAGCACCACGCGTAGTGCTGCGGTTTTGCTCATCCCATCAGCTCATAAACAACGGCGCTGCCATCCTCGCCCTTGGTGGTCAGCGCCACCCAGCGGCCTTCGGCATCATAGCGCGCCACGGCGTCAACCGCGCCATTCAGGCTGAATTGCACGCCGCCGCTCGGCACCGCGCTGCGCGCGGCAGTGCCTGGGATAAGCGTGCAATTCAGTGGGCGGATCAACGGGCGGGAGAAGTTCCCGCCATTCCACCAGGTAAGCGGCGCGGCATTGGCGGGCAGGCGCTGCGTGCCCTCCGGCCCCTGCGCCACCAAAGCACCACCTTCAACAGCAACGCGCGCTTCGGTCACGGTGCCATTGCGGTCATGGCGCGATGTCAGGCGTTGCAGCCGGTCATTCGCCCATTCTTCCGCAATCTCATGGCGCAGGCGAAACACCGTGAAGCCGGCGAGCTTCACCTGCAAGGCGATGTCGCTTTGCACCGTTAGCCGCAGCGCATTGCCCGAAAGCCTTACCTGATGCGTGCCAATCTCTCGGCCTTCGCGCAGCACGCGAAACCTCACCGGGCCGGGGGCGGCGAAGGCGGGCGCGGGCAGCAGCAGCACCGGCAGCGCAAGACAGGCACGACGTAACATCATCCGCGGCTCCTGAGCGTAGAACGGCCGCCATCCACGGCCATGATCTGGCCGGTAATCCAGCCTGCCTGATCTGATAGCAGAAAATCCGCCAGTGCGGCGGCATCCTCGCCCTCTCCCAACCGGGGGATGGGGTGCTGCTTGGCAATTGCATCCGCCATTTGCGCATTCGCCAGCAAGGGCGCGGCCATGCTGCTGCGGGTCAGCGATGGCGCGATGCAATTGATGCGAATGGCAGGCGCCAATTCGGCAGCGAGAGCGACGGTCAGCCCCTCCACCGCGCCCTTGGCCGCGGCAATCGCCGCGTGGTTGGTAAAGCCCGCCCGCGCTGCGATGGAAGAAAACAGCACCACCGCGCCCCGCCCCGCCGCCAGCGCATCCTGCGCCGCCTGCACGGCCAGCATGGCGCCCAGCGCATTCAGCCGAAAGGCCGCCAACATATCCGCCTCGGTCACGCGTTTCAGCGGCTTCAGCGCGATGGAACCGACGCAATAGGCAAGCCCGGCCAAGGGCGTGCCGGCAGCGGCCACCGCGCTGCGGAGCGCGGCCGCATCTTCCACATCGGCCGGGATCGCGACGCTTCCCGGGATTTCGGCAGCAAGGGCGGCCAGCCGCGCGGCATCGCGCGCCACCAGCACGGGGCGAAGCCCTCGTGACGCCACGCGCCGCGCCAGCGCCGCCCCCACCGCGCCGGTCGCGCCCAGGATCAGGATTGATGCTTCAGCCATGCTGCCCTCCGATGTTCTGTCTTCAAATGGTCATGCGCGACGAAAGCGCGAGGGGCGCGACAAACCGGCCGCGCCATGCCAGTATAGCTGCGCAATGCGTCAACTCCTTCTGCTGCGCCATGCCAAATCCGCCTGGGATGACCCGGCATTGGCCGATCATGCGCGGCCCTTGAATGGCAGGGGCCGGCGCGCGGCGGCAGCCATGGCGAACGCGATGCGCGGGCTGGGGCTATCGCCCGATGTGGTGCTGGTTTCTTCCGCCAGGCGCACGCTGCAAACGCTCGAAGCGTTTTTGCCCCTGCCCGATAGCCCAATCATTGAACCGATGGATGAGCTTTATCTGGCATCCTGGCAGAGCCTGCTCGGCCTTTTGCATCGCGTGCCGGAAACGGCGCGGAGTGTGCTGCTGATCGGCCATAATCCCGGGCTGCATGATCTGACCCTGGCGCTCACCGGGGCGGATAGCATGGCCCGCAGCCCGGATGCGCGGCGGATGGCCGGCG
>JAPLOJ010000061.1 GCA_026400795.1 Alphaproteobacteria bacterium | reverse complement strand
CACCGGTTCCAGCAGGCTTTCCGCTTCCTGCTTCAACCGCAAATAGGACCGCACCGAAAAGGGCAACATGCCAAGATAGATCATGCCTGCCATAGCAAGCGCGCCCCAGGGCTCAGCGAACAAAAGTGCCATGTAAAAGCCAATGCCCAGCAGCAAGGGCAGCACCACCGCGCGCGGCACTTTGAAATTCTTGAAGGACCAGGTGGGAAGTGTGCTCACCATCAGCCCGCCCACCAGAATCAGAACGCCCGCGACCAGCACGGGGTTCCGCATGATGCTGGCCAGCATCGGCATTTCGATTTGCGTGAAGAACAGCCCGGCGAAAAGCGGAAAAAGCGCGCAGCCCGCCCCCGCCGGCGCCGGTACGCCGGTGAAAAAATTATAGGTATAGGCAGGCTTTGGCGCCGGCCCCACATCAAGCGTCGCATTGAAACGCGCCAGCCGCAGCGCGGAGCACACCGCAAACAGCAAGGCCGGCGCAAACGCAATGCCGCGATAATCCTGCAAGGCCCAAAGATACAGCACGAGCGCGGGCGCCACGCCGAAAGAAAGAAAATCGGCAAGGCTATCAAATTCCGCCCCGAAACGAGATGTCGCCTTCAACAAGCGCGCGAGCCTGCCATCCAGCCCATCAATCACGCCCGCCACCACAATCAGTACTGCCGCTTCGGCAAAGCGCGCTTCAAAGGCAGCACGAATGGCCACAAGCCCGCAGCACAGCCCAAGCATGGTCAGAATATTCGGGATCAGGCGGTTGAAGGATTGCCCTTCAAAACGTGGCCTGGTGCGCGGGCGCAAGCGCCGCCGCAGCCGTCGCATGCGCCCTGGTTGGCCCATTTCCTTCGGCGTATTCATCGCGCCTGCAACTCCGCCAAAACGGTCTCACCACCAATCATGGTCTGGCCAACCGCAACCATGGGCGTAACACCCGGCGGCAGATAGATATCCGTGCGGCTACCGAAACGAATAATGCCAAAGCGATCACCCGCCTGCACCGCATCACCCACCTTGGCATCACACAGAATGCGCCGTGCGATCAGGCCGGCAATCTGCACCACCGCAATGTCGCGCCCATCGGGAAGGCGGAGTGCGAGCGCATTGCGTTCATTCTCATCACTCGCCTTATCCAGATTGGCACTCAGGAATTTGCCGTGGTGATAGGCAATGCGGGTCACCGTGCCATCCGCCGGCATGCGGTTCACATGCACATCAAGCACGGACAGGAATATCGCAATGCGCCAGCGCGTTTCCTCACCCATGCCCAATTCCACCGGCGGCTTGGCGGGCATGACAGACACCACATGCCCATCCGCCGGCGCCAGCACCAGGCCAGGGCGCGCGGGCGGGATGCGTTCCGGGTCGCGGAAGAAGTAAAGGCAGAACAGCGTGAACGCCACGCCGAGCCAAAACAGGAAGCCGCCAAGCAGCGCGCCGCCCAGCAGCGCTACCGCCGCGCCGCCGATGAGAAAGGGTTTCGCCGCCGGATGAGGCCGGGCGAGAACCATGCGAAGACTTTGTCCGAGTGCCATGCGAGCTCGCTTACAGTGTTTTTACTAAAAATGCACAAGAATGCCTCCCATGGACGCAATCACCCTTGGCCACCTGACCATAGACCCCGAAGGCCGCCTGGCACCGAAGCTGGCAGACCGCCCCCTGGAATTCACTTTTGACTGGCGAGGCCGCCGCTGCCGCGCAGAACTCAGCGTCGAGGGCCTGGCGGTGGAAACCGATGCCGCACGCATCCCCTCCACCGCTGAGGGCCGAGACCAGCGGCAGGCCAGCTTCGCTACCCTGGCTGCGCTAACGCCGGGCATGCCTGATGGTTGGCGCATTGGCCTGACGCCGGATCACCGGATTCGCTTTGAAGCGGATTTGGCGCTGGTGCCGCCGACTAATTCGCCGGAGCTGATCGCGGCGCTGGTGCGCTTTGTGCTGGCGCTTGATCCCTATCTGGACCGGCTGGAAGCCGCCGGCGCCGGCTGGGCGGTGGGCAGCGCAAAGACCTGACCCGGGAAAATCCGGTTCGGATCAGCGATCTGATCCTTATTGGCCTGATAGATCACCGTATAGCGTGTGCCCCGACCGTAAGTGGCGCGGGCAATGCGCCATAGGTTATTGCCCGGTTGCACCACAATGCGCTGCTGGGCAAAGGCTTCGGCGGGCAATTCCTCGCGCTGGAAGGGCACTTCGGCGCGGGCCAATACCCGCCCATCAGCCGGAGAGATCTGGTCCACCCGAAGCCGATGCCGGCCAATGCTGGGCTGGGTTTCCGGCATCAGCGCCCAGCGGCCCTGCGCATCCGCCACCGCATCACCGATATACTTGTCATCCACATAAAGCCTGAGTGTAGTGCCGGGCGGCGCACCGCCGGCGAAGCGCATGGACCCAGCCTGGTCATATTCAACGGAATCAATGCCAAGGCGCGGCGCACCGCGCGCCGCCGGCGTGGGCTCCGGCACCTGCAATAGCCGCGGGCCTGCGGCTTCGGGGCGGGAGGGGATCAGCACGGCCAAAGGCCCGGTGGGGGCGGGGGCGGGGGCGGCGTTGCTCGGCTCGGTTGCCGGGGCCGCAGGGGCGGTCTGCGCCGGGGCTGCGGGGCGCTGCGCTTCGGCCATTTGTGCCGTGGTATCGGGCACCACCAGCACCACCGTATCGGGGCCCGCCATTTCCTGATCACCAAGCCGCGCGCGCAGGCTGAGCTCCATGGTGCCAGGCGGGAGCGACTCGGCCGGCAGAATGACGAATTCACCGCGCCGATCCGCCCGCGCGCGGCCCAATTCACGGCCATTATCAGCGAAAAGAATCACCTCGGCGCCTGGCGCGGCGCGGCCTGCGATCACGGCACTGCCACGCGCGCCGACGCGCACCACATCAAAGCGCGGGGGGATCATGGCGGCTTGGGCGGCGGCGGCATTGGTATCAGCGCGGGCGGCCTCAGTGTTCGGGGCGCCCAGATCGGGCGGCGCAGGGGCGGCGGGAATCGCCGGGCGCGCTGCCTGTCCCGCATTGCCTGTGCCGGGGGGCGCTTCCGAAACCGGGGCGCGCACAGTGCCCGGCGCGTCAGTCGGCACGGGCGAAAAGACGCCGCGCCAGCCAAGAAAGACCAGGATCGCCAAAATAAGCAGCAAGGCCGGGATGATCAGCTTCTTGGCGGAGGTTCCGCCCGCTTGTTGGTCGCTCATGCTGCTGTCCCCCTGCCGCTGTGCTGGCGGCATCAAGCCCTTGCCTAGGCGTTCAATATTGTCCAAGTCTTGTAAGTGTCATGCCATTGGCCTGCAACAAGCACTTGGCGTGGGCAGGCATTGGCGGGGAAAAATGAGCGCACCAACCACCCGAATCCGCATCTGGGACCGACCCGTCAGGCTGTTTCACTGGGGGCTGATCCTGCTGGTCGCGCTTTCCTTCGCCAGCGGCAAAAGCGGCGCCTGGACGCTGCATTATGCCTCTGGCTACGCCATCCTGACGCTGGTGTTGTTCCGCATCCTTTGGGGATTTTTGGGGTCTGAGAATGCGCGCTTCCTGCATTTCCTGAAATCACCTTTGGCCGCTTTCCGGCAATTGGGGCGCCTTACGAAGCGGGATAGCGACACAGAAACCAGCCACAACCCGGCCGGCGGCTGGATGGTGGTGGTGCTTTTGGCGCTGCTGCTGACCCAAGCCTTCAGTGGGCTTTTCGCCAATCACGACCCCGGTTTCAGCTATTCCCAGCATGGCCCTTTGGCGCTGAAGGTAACCGAGGCGACCTCAGAATCGCTTTCCGCGCTGCATCTTGCCGTGCAGCGCTATCTATTGCTGGCGATTGGGCTGCATGTGCTGGCCATCATGCTCTATAAGCTGATCAAGGGGCATGAATTGGTCATGCCCATGCTGACCGGCGAGAAGCTGCTACCCGAAGGCGCCAAGGCGCCGCGTTTGGCGTCCGGGCGGCTCGCACTCGGTCTTCTGGTTCTGGCCGGGGCAGCGGTGTTTCTGTTCATCCGCTTTTTTTGAAGGGCTCTGCCCCCAACCAAGCCCTGTCAGGCCAGCCCGCTTACCGGGCGGGACCGCGATAGGGGCGATGGCAGGCGCCGCACGTGGCCCCGGTTTGCTGAAAAGCGGCACCAAAGGCAGCTTGATCGCCTGAATTTGCCGCCGCTTGAAAGGCGCGAAGCTGGGTCACCATATTCGCATTGGCGGTTTCGAATCCGGCCCGATCAGTCCAAATCGCAGGCAAGGCGCGCGTATCACCCGAACCGCTGCCTGCGGGGAAACGCGCGGGAAAGCCTTCAAAAAAGCCGATCATGTCGGCGATGCCGGCGCCTGTCGTGCGCGGGTCGCCACGCTGATCAATCACCGCCTTGATGCCGTCCATCTGGCGCGCAATGCCTTTCAAGCCATCACGGCGGGCAGAGATAACATCCCCCTGAGCCTAGGCGGGCACAGCAAGCGCAAGCACCGTGACGAGGGTAGCGGCACATTTCCAGAGTTTCATCTTATTCTCCCGGTATTGTTTGAAGGGGCGTGGCGACGCCTCAAGAAAGACCTTATCGCACAGGATGGCAACGACCCGCCATCTGCGAAGCCTGCCGCCCCTCCCGCTTGCGGGGTTTAGCCCCGCCCGCTATAGCCGCCCGACGTCACGGTCGGCCTCGGAGTGTAGCTCAGCCTGGTAGAGCACTGTGTTCGGGACGCAGGGGCCGGAGGTTCGAATCCTCTCACTCCGACCAATTCCCTAT
>JAPLOJ010000132.1 GCA_026400795.1 Alphaproteobacteria bacterium | reverse complement strand
GATCTGAAGCCAACCGCAGCGCTGCGCATGCGCGGTTCTTCCATGCGGATAGCGATTGATGCCGTGGCAGCCGGCGAAGCGGCGGGCGTCGTTTCCGCTGGCAATACCGGGGCGCTGATGGCGCTGGCAAAGATTGTCATCAAAACCATGTCGGAAATTGATCGTCCCGCGCTGGCGGCGATTGGGCCTTCGGCACGTGGCGATGTTGTGCTGCTTGATCTTGGCGCCAATGTCCAATGCGATGCGCGCAATTTGGTGGAATTCGCCATCATGGGCGACGCGTTTGCCCGCGTAGCGCTGGGGCTCACCGCACCCAGCATCGGTTTGCTCAATGTGGGCAGTGAGGAATTGAAGGGCGATGATCGCGTGCGCGCCGCCGCTGAAATTCTCAGGGATTCCCACGTGGGCGCCCAGTTCCGAGGCTTCATCGAAGGCCATGATATTGCCGCCGGCACGGTGGATGTGGTGGTGACGGATGGCTTTACCGGCAATGTCGCGCTGAAAACCGGCGAAGGTGCGCTGAAGCTGATGCGCGATTTACTACGCCAGGTCTTTACCAGCAGCGTGCCGGCCAGGCTTGGCTATTTGCTGGCGCGGCCTGCTTTGGATCGGCTGCGCGAATGGATGGACCCGCGCCGCTATAATGGCGCCATCCTGCTGGGGCTGAATGGCGTGGTGGTGAAATCCCATGGCGGGACAGATGCGCTGGGCTTCGCCCATGCCGTGGATGTGGCCATGGATATGGTGACCCATGGCTATAATGATCGCATTCGGGATGGATTTGATCGGCTTGCGGGCCGCAACAGGCTGGCGCCTTCGCCAACTTGATGTAGCTTAGCGCCATGGTCATGCGTGCTTTGATCGCCGGTTGCGGCGGCTACCTTCCCCCTTTGCGGCTTTCCAATGATGAATTGGCGGCGCGTCACGGGCTTGAAACCTCGGACGCCTGGATTCAGGACCGCACGGGGATCAAGTTTCGCCATGTCGCCGCGCCTGACGAAGCCGCTTCTGATCTGGCTGCCGCCGCCGCGCGTGCTGCCTTGGCTGATGCTGGCCTGCCGGCGGCGCAGGTGGATGGCATTATCGTTGCCACCACCACGCCGGATTCCGGCTTTCCCGCCACCGCCGCGCGCGTGCAGGCCAAGATCGGCGCTGGCCCGGGCTTTGCCTTTGACATCACCGCGGCGTGCACCGGTTTCATCTATGGGCTTTCAGTCGCTGAAGCGATGATGCGCGCGGGCCACGCCCGCCACGTGCTGGTGATTGGCGCTGAGGTCTATACCCGCATCGTGGATTGGACCGATCGCGGCACCTGCGTGCTGTTTGGCGACGGCGCCGGGGCCGTGCTGTTGAGCGCCGGTGAGGGCGCCGGCAGCAACAAGGATCGGGGCCTGCTTTCGACCCATTTGCACGCTGATGGCCGGCATGGGGATATTCTGGCGATCGAAGGCGGCGCCGGTTCCACCGGCGGCACCGGCCTGTTGCGCATGGCGGGTAAGGAAGTGTTCCGCCACGCTGTGTCCAAACTTGCGGCCGTGGTGGATGAAGCGCTGGCGGCCAATGGGCTGACGCATGCCGATATTGATTGGCTGGTGCCGCATCAGGCGAATCTGCGCATCATTGAAGCCATGGGCAAGAAATTGAACCTGCAACCGGGGCGTGTGGTGGTGACGGTGGACCGCCACGCCAATACCTCGGCCGCCTCAATTCCACTCGCGCTTGCTGAGGCGCGGGGCGATGGCCGGATCAAGAATGGCGATCTGGTGGTGATGGAAGCCATTGGCGGAGGGCTGACCTGGGGGTCCGCCATTGCACGTTTCTAAGAATTCACGTCTTGAGTAGTTGACGCCGCCGCGGGAAGCCGGTTTGCTTTAGTCAACAGGGACAAACTGGGACTGAAAAAATGGAAACCATCACCCGTGCCAATCTGGCCGAGGCGATTTATGCGCAGGTTGGGCTTTCGCGAAACGAAAGCGCAGATCTTTTGGAAAACGTGCTGGAACGTATTTCCGCCGTGCTGGAATCAGGCGAATCGGTGAAAATTTCCTCCTTCGGCACGTTCCTCGTGCGTCAGAAAGGCCAGCGCATTGGCCGCAACCCGAAGACCGGCGTTGAAGTGCCGATCCTGCCGCGAAAAGTGCTTTCCTTTCGCCCGTCACAGGTATTGAAGGCGCGGATCAACAATGAAGACGTGGAAGACGAAGCATGAGCGATGCTGATGATGCGGATGACAAGGGACGCCCGCGCAAGGCGCCAACCGCGTTTCGCACCATCAGTGAAGTCGCCGATGATTTGAATATCCCTCAACATGTTTTGCGTTTTTGGGAAAGTAAATTTCCGCAGTTAAAGCCGCTGAAGCGCGGTGGCGGGCGGCGCTATTACCGGCCGGAAGACATCGCGCTGCTGAAGCGCGTGGGCGATCTGCTCTATAATCAGGGCTATACCATCAAGGGCGTGCAGCGCCTGTTGCGTGATGGCACGGATGAGGGCCCAGGCCCCGTGGCGCTGGAATTGCCTTTGGGCGACCCGCCGCCCGCTGCCGATGCACCGGAAGCCTTGGCGCTGCAGGCCGCGCTGGCTGAGCTTGAGGATATCGCGCGCGCTTTGCATCGATTGGCGGCCTAGAGCAGATCACGTTCAGATGGAATCATCTGAACGTGTGAAGATGCTCGAAAAACAACGATGTAGAGCGGGTTGCGTGAACCCATGTGAACGCAACACGCTCTAGGAGCCTGTCTGATAATGGCCGCCGGCCTTTTTGCAGATTGAGACTAGCCAGGTTTCTGGTGCATGCCCCCCTTTGTTTATCCTGTTGCCTTGTAGAGCTTGAGGATGTTGTGGGCGG
>JAPLOJ010000297.1 GCA_026400795.1 Alphaproteobacteria bacterium | reverse complement strand
GCCTGTGAGGATTGGTTCGGCGGCTGGGTGCTGGTGAAGGCGGCAGAAAATGAACCGGAAGCACTGCTGGCAGCGCTGAAGGCTGGCCATTTCTACGCGAGCCAAGGCCCACGGATTGAAGGCATTCTGTGGGGCGAGAATAGCGTTGAAATACATTGCAGCCCAGCTTCCAGCATCATGGTGCTGGGGCGTGGATCATCCGCCGCGCAATCCGTGGCGCCCTTGCAGACCAGGGCGGTGCTCCCACTCGCGAAGCTGCGCGATGGCGGCTTTGCGCGCATTGTTGTCGCGGATGCGGCGGGCAAGCGCGCCTGGTCCAACGCCCACTTTTTTTGAATGACAGTAACTTCGCTGAATTCCTGAACCGATTGAAGGCTAAAGCTTGTTCGCGCAAAGCCATGCAAAACATGGCGTCCGGTCCGCGCCAAAACCCCATTCCCCGTTGAAGACTGAAGCAGCGCGAAGCGTCATCGCCTGTGACTTCATCCTTTGATTAAGACTTTGGTAACACCATGCCGCATAAAAATTCAGAAAGCAGCGGGAAACGCCGCGCATCATCATGCCGCCCATTAACCTAAGGCAGAAAATATTTTTGGTGCATCAACATCCCTGGTCACCTTTCAGCAAGGACACTGCCTGCACAATGGGGCAGGTTCACGAAAGGAGCACGCCGGAAGATGCGTATCAGAATTGCCCCCCTATTGCTCACCATCCTCGCGATGATTGGCGCGGTTAATGCAGGCTCGGCCATCTATGCCTGGGTGTCCATGCGCCATAACGCGCAGAGCTTCACCGAAATCAAGGTGAATGCCGTAGCACCGCTGATTGACCTCAAGGCCTTGTCCGATGCCTATGCGGTATTCGTGGTGGACGCTTCGCACAAGATGCGTAATGGAAATTTCACCTGGGAAGAAGGCGCGACAAGCCTTGCCGATGCGGTCAAGAACATCAATCGCGCCTGGTCGGCGCTGACGCAAGCCCAATTGCCGCCAAGCGTTCAGCAAGCCTTTGCCGAAGCGCGTGAACGCCGCGCCCCGGCTGAACAGGTAACGCAAGACCTTGTGCGCATCACGGCTGCCAAGAACAGCGCGCAGCTTGAACAGCTGATCAAGGAACGGCTCTATCAGGCGATTGACCCCTTCACGGAATCGATCGGCGGCATGATGGACACCATCGTGGCCGAAACGAATGACAAGGTTGTGCAAGAAGTGACTTCCGTCACCCAGGCAACGCTGATCATCGCGCTGCTGGGGCTCTTCTCACTCGCTGCGCTGGTTGCTGCAGGCTGGGTTGTGGTTGCCCGCGTCACCCGTCCGCTTGGGACGCTGGCCTCTGGCATGGAAAACATGTCAAAGGGCGATCTTTCCAAGGAATTCCAGGGCACAGATCGTCAGGATGAAGTGGGTGAGATGGCGCGTGCCGCGACTGTCTTCCGCGAAGGCCTAGTTGAAGCCGAAAAGCTGCGTGCTGCGGAGGCAACCCGCGGGGCGGAAATGGAAGCCGCGCGCCGTGCTGCCATTCAAAGCATCGCGGGCGATCTGGATCGGGCTGTTGGCCAATCAGTCGGCACGCTTTCCGAAAGCACCGCCATGCTGGTGCAGGAAGGCAGCAAGGTGGCCTCTGTCACGGATGCCACCCTGGCCCAGGCACGCTCCGCCGCGAATGAGGGAACGGAAGCAAATCACGGCATTCAATCCGTCTCCGCCGCAGCTGAGGAACTGACGGTCGCGATTTCCGAAGTCTCCAACCGCGTGACTGCCGTGGCGCAGACCGCGCGCGGTGCGGCGGAACAGGCGGATCGCGTCAGCAGCCTGGTGGATGGGCTGAATGCGGCATCCGTGCGCATCAATGATGTCACGGGGCTGATCGGCACCATCGCCGCGCAGACCAATCTGCTGGCACTCAATGCCACGATCGAATCGGCACGTGCTGGTGAGGCCGGCAAGGGCTTCGCGGTGGTGGCTTCTGAGGTGAAGAACCTGGCCGCGCAATCGGCCAAGGCGACGGAAAGCATCCAGACCGAAATCGGCGCGATGCAAAACATCATCGGCGATGTCGTGAATGTCATCGGCGATATCGTGTCGCGCATCAGCCAGTTGGATGGCGAAAACACTGCCATCGCCGCGGCGGTGGAAGAACAATCCGCCACCACGGCGGAAATCGCTTCCAGCCTGCGCAATGCCGCCCAGGCGGTGGATGGGCTGGAAGGCTCTATCGGCCGCGTGTCTGGCATGGCGGAGGAGTCCGGCAAGGCCATGGGCAGCATCACGAACGCAAGCCGCACCGTGGCTGAAGAAGCGGTACAGCTGCGCGAAGCCACTCAGGCCCTGATCAAGCGGCTGCAAGCTGCCTGATACGGCTTCATCCGGTCAGACCAAAGAGCGGCGGTTCCGTCAGGGGCCGCCGCTTTTCATTTGGGGGAGCCGCTGTCGCGCAGCCCGATGGTGATGCGGATTCCGAAAGCCATGCCTTAGGCTGAAGCTTATTTTCCTAAATCCCGGAGGTCTGCGCCCTGGTTTGTGTCAAAGCGCAGCGTTTTTGGGCCCGAAAGCCTCCAAGCGAATCCTCGATATACCTGTGGCAGGAAAGTCACCACACTGTGACCTTGCCCCATTTCCGCCAAAAGTCTCAGAACAATTTCCTATAATCGCACTTCCTCAACAGCCAGTTTCGGCTAATCACGCCAAGTTTCACCAAGTTACAGCCGCCATACTTGTCCCGTTAAACCGCTCCGGCTTACCTCCCCTCAACAAGAAATCGCATCACGTCTAATTTGGGGGCTACAACGGATATGAAGGCAAGAAAGCTTGTCGCGACCGCTTTTGTCGCCATTAGCGTCGTGTTGACGGTCAATCACGCTGGCGCAAGCCAGGCAAATCCGCAGCCCACAGCGCAACGCCAGCAAGCAGCCAAACCTGCCCAACCCCGACCCGCGGCCCAGGCGCAGCCGGCCCGCGCCAATGCACAATCCACCAGTGCTCAAATAAGGCCAGTCAGGGCCAATCAAGCAGTTCAAGGGCCGCGCCGCTCCTCTGAGCAGGCGCGCCGGATAGCCCTGAGCGTCCCCCCGGGCGGCATTTCCTGCGTGCCATACGTGCGGCAAGCAACAGGCATGGCGATTCGCGGCAATGGCGGCGATTGGTGGCATAACGCTGCGGGGCTTTATGCCCGCGGCCACAGGCCGGAAGCCGGCGCGATTATGGCCTTTTCCCGCACCAGCCAGATGCATGCGGGCCATGTTGCCGTGGTGCAGGAAGTGATCAGCGCGCGCGAAGTGCTGATCCATCACGCCAATTGGGGCGGGCCAGGCATCCGTCGTGGTTCGATCATGTCTGATGTCTCGGTGATTGATGTGTCGCTGAATAATGACTGGTCGTCGGTTCGGGTACAGGCTGGGCGGGACCAGGAAAGCCTTGGCCGCATCTATCCGATCCAGGGCTTCATCTATGATCGCCCGGATAATGGGTATATCCGTACCGCTTCCACACCGCGTCCCGGTGGACCGGTTTTGGCCAATGCGCGCTCTCTCCGCCCGGATGATGTGCGCGGCTTCGAAGAAGTAGCTCAAGCGCCGGCGCGCAATCGCTAAATTCAACCTGGGTTCAGCCTTCGTCAGATTTATCCAGCGCGGGAGAAGGCGGTTTAGGTGTAAAACCCCGCCCGGCGATTACCGCGTCCTCTCCAAAGCGCGCGCGAAGTGCCTCCATCGCTTTCCAGCGTGCTGCCCGGCGCGGGGCGTCAGTGTCCGCAAGGTCGCCGCGATCGGCCTGATCCGCCGGCGCCAAGGGCTGGGCGCCAATGCCAATCAGCCGAAACGCCGTGCCATCGGCTTCCTTCTGCAATAGCGGTCGCGCGGCGGCGAAAATCACCTCCGGCAATAGGCTTGGTTCCGCCAGCCGCTGAGACCGGGTGCGAAGCGCGAAATCCGCCGCCTTCAGCTTCAGCACCACACCGCCCGCCGCCAACCCCTTTTCCTTGAGCCGCCGCGCGAGCTTTTCGCAAAGCCGCCAAAGCGGTGCCTCAAGCGCCGCCAGCGCCGAGATATCGTTATCAAACGTGGTCTCAGCGCTGATGCTTTTGGTCTCTCGGCTTGGGTTGACCGGACGATCATCCTCGCCCCGCGCGCGCGCCACTAGCGCTGGGCCATCCGAGCCAAAGCGGGTCAGCGCCGCGCGCGCATCCAAAGCGGCCAATTGCCCAAGGCGCACAAACCCTGCCGCCGCCAGGCGCTTCGCCATGGCCGGCCCCACACCTGGCAGCACCGCGACCGATTGCGGCGCGAGCCAGGCGGCAGCTTCCCCCAGCCCGATCACGGCGAAGCCGCGCGGCTTGTCGCGTTCGGCGGCGAGCTTCGCAATCAGCCGATTGCCGGCCAAGCCTACCGAAACCGTCACACCCACCTCACGCTCCACTCCTTGGGCGAAACGCGCCAGCACCACAGCGGGGGGCGCGTTGTGCAGCGCCTCGGTCCCGCGCAGATCAAGCACGGCCTCATCAATCGAAAGTGGTTGCACGAGGGGGGTCAGCGCTTCCATCATGCCGCGGATGCGTGCCCCTTCGTGGGCGTATTTCGCGATATCGGGCTTGATCACCACCGCATCGGGGCAGGCGGCGCGCGCCTTGAACATGGGCATGGCACTGCGCACGCCGGACAGCCGCGCGATGTAGCAGCAGGCAGCGACTACGCCGCGCGTGCCGCCGCCCACAATCACCGGGCGCATCGCCAATTCCGGCCGGTCACGCTTTTCCACACTGGCATAGAAGGCATCGCAATCAATATGCGCAACGGTCAGCCGAAACAGATCAGGATGGGCCACCACGCGACGTGACCCGCAAACTGGGCAACGCGTGAAATCCTCCGCCATGTGATGGAAGCAATCGCGGCAGAGTGCGGGCATGGTCTAGCGCCTGAGCCAGGGCATAAAGCGCCTCATGGCGATTTCCGTGCCGCGCAAAAGCGCGG
>JAPLOJ010000073.1 GCA_026400795.1 Alphaproteobacteria bacterium | reverse complement strand
TTGCCATTGGTACTCATGAGTGGCGTTTATCCTCCTCGATTTTGGTGGCGGGATGGAAGCAGCGCCGGGGCGGCTTGTCACCCCCCGGCGCCCGGAAATTTTGGTTTAGCGCGGCGCGCCCATTACGGGCACGGCAATGCCGAGCCCATCACGCGGCAGGCGCGCGCCGGCCCGGCGTAGCTCGGCCTCGGCAGTGCGGATCTGGCGCGCGGTTTCTTCCTGCGTCAGGTGGGAGGCGCGTTCCTTCAATAGCGCATGGCCGCGGGCGATATCGGCCAGTACCGTCTGGTAATTCTTGATGGCGGCGGCGCGATTGGCGAAGGCAGCCTCATAAAGTGCGGCTAGGTCGCGCAGGATTTGCCGGCTTGGTTCATCGCGCGCTTCGCGAAGTAGGCGCTGATAGCGCGCACGCGCCTGATCTGCTGCGGCTGTCTCAGCCGGTTCAAGTGTGGTGATGGCTTCCTGCATGGCGGCAATCAGCGCTTGCACGGGCGCATCCGCATCCCGAATGGTCGCGCGCAATTGCGGCGCACGCGCCAGCGAACGCCCGCGATCACGCAGCAATGCACCAAGCGTCTCAATAGCCTCAGCGCCTTTCGGGCTGGTGGGCGCAGCGCGCGGCGCATAAGCGGCCAAGGGGTCTTCGCGAATCATCAAAAGCCCATCGGCGGCGAGTGTATCAAGCGCTTTCAGATAGGTGGCCAGCGCCTGCTGCATGGCGTTGATCGCGTCAGCGGCTGGTGAGACAGCAGGCGCCACGCCCGGGCGCGTCACCAATTCCGGATAGATGGCCGCATTGCCAGCAACATTCGCCCAATCGCGCACCGGCGTATAATCCGGCGGCCCGCAGCCAATCAGCGCCGCCAAGGGCAGGAATAAAACGCCACGTCCCAGTTTCATGACACCATCCATTCCCCTGCTTCCTGGCGCGCCGAACCTTCGGCCGCAAGCTTGATCAAATGCGCGGTGAGGCTGCGTGCCGCTGCCGGGATCAGCCTTGGATCGAGCGCCGCACCATAAACCGGTGGCACCAAGGCCTCAGCACTTGCGCGCCCGGCGCGGTGGAGTTCTTCCAGAACCCGCGCCTCTCTCTCCCGCCGATGCGCCGCCAGCGCGGCAACGAAGGGCTGCGGGTTGGGCAAAGGCGGGCCATGGCCCGGCAGATAAAGATCATCATCCCGCGCCTGAAGCTTGGCGAGGGAATTCATATAGGCCGCCATATCGCCATCCGGCGGGCTGACCACGCTGGTGGACCAGGACATGACAAGATCCGCGCTGAATAATGTGCGTGATCTGCTGGCGTTTTCCAGCGCAAAACAAAGATGATTCGCGCAATGGCCAGGCGTGTGTAATGCCGTGACGCGCCAATCGGCGCCTGCCACTATGGCGCCATCGGCCAAGGTCACATCCGGGCGGAAGGTATGATCGCCCCCTTCGCCGCCCTGTTCCGGCGGTGTCATATGCGGGCCGAAACCATAGCTCGGCGCGCCCGTCGCGGCCTTCAGCGCTGCGACACCTGGCGAATGATCCCGATGCGTGTGGGAAACCAGAATATGCGTGACGCGTTCGCCCTTGGTGGCTGCCAGCAAAGCATCCAGATGTGCCGCATCCACCGGGCCGGGGTCCAGGATGGCGACTGAATCCCCCTGACCTATGATCCAGCTATTCGTACCGCGAAAGGTGAAAGGCCCAGGATTGCCACACAGCACGCGCCGCACGCCCGGCGCGGTCTGTTCCACTGCGCCCGGGGCCAGGCTGTCATTTTTCAGGAAGGGAATGCTCATCGGTGGCGCCTCATTTTCAGGATAGGGTGCGGCGAGGCCCGCCGCTCTGCAAGCCCTGCCTATTGCCCTTGGCGCTTCATCCGCCCGCGCACCAATTCCCGGTGCAGGATGTACAGCCCCGAAAGCACAATCAGCACCGCGCCAAGGATGGTGGCAATGGTTGGCATATCCCCCCAGATCAGCCAGCCAAGCCCAACCGACCAAAGGATGGAGGTATAGGAATAGGGCCCAAGCGACGACACCTGGGCCGATGCATAGGCTTCCGTCAGCATTACCTGCGCCACACCGCCAACCAGCCCAACCAGGATCAGGATCAGCAATTCCCAGGCGTTTGGCGTGGTCCAGAAAAACGGCAGCGCCACGCCGGTAAAGCCGGTCATCAACAGGGATTGCCAGAGCACAATGGTGGTGGAGCTTTCCGTGGCCGATAGGTTCCGCACCAGCAGCGTTGTCAGTGCCGACCAAACGCCCTGCGCCACCGCAACCGACATGCCGATCATCACGGCCCTCTCGGGCCAAGTACCGCCCTGAAAGGCGCCCTGACCAAGCGCAATCACCATAATGCCGACAAAGCCCAATATCACCGCGGACCAGCGATGAATGCCAACCTTCTCCCCCAGTAGCGGAATGGACAGCAGCGTCACGAAAAGCGGCGTGGTGTAGGTAAGCGCCGTTTGCTCCGCCAAGGGCAGCACCGTCAGCGCAAAGAAGGAACAGCCCTGCGCCATGGTGCCGGTAAAGGCGCGCAGCAAATGCGAAGGAAAACGCCGCGTGCGCAAAATGCCCCATTGCCGGCCACGCGCGACTATCACGAAAATCACCGGCAGCGCGAAGGCGGATCGGAAGAACATGATCTCGATGAAGGAAATGCTCTCCGCAATATCCTTGATCATGGCTGACATGATGGTGAAAAGCGCCGTCGCGCCCAGCATCAATAGCGCACCGCGGCGGATATCGTGGCGGAGCGCCATTACGCGCCCTCTTTCATACGTGAACGTTCCTGCGCACGTCGCACCTGTTCGCGATACACATTGTAAAGCCCCGCCGCCACCACCAGGGACGCGCCGGCAAGCGTGGTCCAGCCCGGCACCTCGGCCCAGATCAGAAAGCCGATCACGCCGCCAATCAGCAAGGGCGAATATTCAAACGGGGCAAGGACAGAAACCGGCGCCAATGCAAAGGCGCGCGCGAACATCAAATGCGCCATGCCGTTGAAGACGCCAAACAGCACCAGCAGCAACATGGCATTGGTGGAAGGCAGCAATGAGGGCGGCGGGAAGGCCGGCAGAAACAGCAAACCCATCGGGATATGCGCCATCATCAGCCAGAAGGCGATCGCCGCCGGCCCATCACTGACCGAGAGCATGCGTGTCCAGATGCGTGTCACCGACATCAACACCACCGCGCCCAGTAGCGCCGCCGTTTCAATGCGCCACAAATCGCCAGATGGTTGCAACATGATCAGCACGCCGCCAAAGCCGATCATGGTGGAAGTCCAGCGCCGCCAGCCCACCTTGTCGCCGAGCAGCGGAATGGCGAATAGCGTCATCAGCAGCGGCGTGGCGCAGGCAACCGCGTAGGAATCCACCAAAGGCATGCCCTGCGCCCAGGCCCAATACCAGGTGGCGGAAACACAGCAATGCAGCAGCCCGCGCCAGGCGAGCAGCCGGCGGTTATTCGGGAATAGCCCCCGCCCGCGCGTGAGGATCACCACCGTGATGCCACCCACCACGCCGCGCCAGATCATGGCCATGGCCGCGCCCACTTCCGGCAGCGCCCATTTCACCGCCGCATCGGCGCCGGTGATGACGATATAGGCCACCAGAATAATGCCGATGCCGCGCAAGGTCTCGGCCCCGGTCGGCACGCTGAGCGCGGTTTTG
>JAPLOJ010000092.1 GCA_026400795.1 Alphaproteobacteria bacterium | reverse complement strand
GCATTGAACTTCCACACCCGCCCGCACCCCGTGGCGGTGACGGGTGTGGCCATTGTGCCCGAAGATTGGTCCGCCAGGTTTTCCGCCATCGGCCGGGCCTATCGCTACCGCATCCTGAACCGCGCGGCCCGCCCGGCTTTGGATTGGGGCCGGGTTTGGCATGTGAAGAAACGCCTGGACGCGGCGGCGATGCATGAGGCTGCTCAAGGGCTTTTGGGCCGGCATGATTTTTCCGCCTATCGCGCCGCTTCCTGCCAGGCGAAATCACCGCTCCGCACACTCGACCGGCTGGATGTGACCAGGCTGGGGGAGGAGATTGAAATCATTGCCGAGGCGCGGAGCTTTCTGCACCACCAGGTGCGCAATATGGTCGGCACGCTGGTGGAGGTTGGCTATGGCCGCCGCCCGGCTTCCTGGCCGCGTTCCGTGCTGCTGGGCGCAGACCGCGCCAAGGCCGGGCAGACCGCGCCGCCGGAGGGGTTGGTGCTGACGGGGGTTAGGTATGCGGAGGATGTGGGGTGGGGGTAGGGGTGCCCCGCAAGAGACGGCCGGAAAAACAGCTTTCATAAGGCTTTAGCTAGGATGCAAAACACCCAGGCCGCACCAAAAAACAGATATAAAGAAATTTGAAATCGCCAGGCTGATTTTTATTGACGCCAGGGCATACTTCTGAGATACTCCCGCTCGCATCGCTCAGAGTGGTTGGGGAACCATGAGCGCGTGTGACCAACTCGAACCGACAGAGATGGAAAGGAGGATGGCATGTTCTGGCAACGCATCGGCTTAAGATTCTAAAGGCCTGTCCCGAAGGACAGGCCTCACAGAAGAATCATCGGATAGCCAAGAGTGGACGTGGGGAACCACGGCTATCCAGAAGCTCACCAACCCTGCCGCAAAGCGGAAAGGAGAATTTTCGATGGCTCAGGCCTCTATAGACCCGCAGACTGAAGTTGTCACTACCAACCTTGATGACCTTCTCACGGAGGGCGATCACTCCGGTCGCCCATTCAACGTAATCGTTGGATCAAATATGGGAAATCGTACGCTAGTGTTTAGTGTGCCCATGGCAACTTTTTACGAAATCTCGGAAGTGGCTAATCGCGGAAATCTGGATGCTGTACCAGCACACCGTGAGATGCCAATTGCTCAACGGCGGTTGGATGAACCACACGCGAAAAAACTGGCAGTGTTCGTTCTTAAGGGCCTTGTCGATGCTTTGCGCCGCAAGATCGAGCGCGCTGGCCGTACTATTCCCGACGCACTCCGAAATATTCAGAAGGACTTGGGTTCGCAGCCTTATATTTCTATGCAACCGGTCGTTGCCAACATACGAACCTGTCAGTTTGGTGGCGAGGGACTCCGGTTTGTTCGTAGTGCAGGAAACATAACCGTATACCTCTCAGACAAGCATGTCTTGTGGATCATCGATGGGCAGCATCGTCGGTTCGCTCTACATCTTGTTTTTGATTTCTTGAAGTCCGTTTCGATCAATGGAAGGTATCCGCGCAAGCCTGTGCTTTACGTGCCCACCGATGACGCGAAGCGTGAACCAACAGCCGAGGAGGTTCAGGTTTGGGCGTCTATCTTTGAAATCGCTCGTACTGAATGCTCTGTAGTAGTTGAAACGCACCTCGGACTAAACTTCGAGCAGGAGCGCCAGCTTTTCCATGATTTGAATAATCTTGGAAAACCAGTTGAGAGTAGCCTTGTGTACGAGTTCGATAACTCGAACCCGGTCAACCGCTTCATCAAGGAACGTTTGCTGGGGAATGATATCCTAAAAGCAAAGGTTGTGGACACCGATAGCCCTCATGACTGGCACAAAGATGACGGCGTGATTTCCCGTAAGGATCTCATCGCAATCAATGCGCTTCTGTTCCTGAATAGGACAACAATAAACGGGGCTTCCCCGTCGGACATTCATTCCAAGGAAGACTATGGCTGCCATTTCTGGGGAGCTATTGGTCAGATTCCACACTGGGGTGAGCCTGGGGCAAAAAAGAATACAATCGCTGCCCAGCCGGTGGTTCTAAAGGCTCTTGCGAAGCTGGCTTATGATTTTGGATATGGGCGGGATGAGGATCCATCACATCTGAGTAAGCTTCTCATCGCAATTGAGGAGGGGCAGATCGATTTTGGTCATACGAATCCGATGTGGCGATACTTCGAACTGTCGCAAGAAGAGCGTGACAAGGAGTGTCCGGGGTTGAAAGAGGCAATCACGCCCGATGCAGCCGGTTTCAATCTTGACCTTGGGAACTTCGATGCAGCTAACCAAGTCATGCGGTTTGGTGCCAAGCACAATGATATCCAACGGCATCTGGGCGATATAATTCGTTGGAAGCTGGGGCTCCCTAAGAGGAAAGCGTTGACGAAGCTTCAAGCGGAGTTGCAGCAGGGTCAGCTGACAATTTCTGCTTAGAGCGTATTCATTGCGTTGTCCGCAACGATCTAACGCGAAATTCGTGACGCCCGGGCAGGTTAGGCCCGGGCGTTTTTTATTTTGAAAAGAACGCCCGATTTCATCGTAATTACGAGTTCAAACCCCGGTAGCCCTCGGCCAAACAGGCCATCTGCAAGATGACCGCTATACGACGAGAAGCGCTGATGACTGGCCGTAAAGCGTAAAGTCACACTTGACATGCCCCACCTGCCACGCTGTTACGTCGCGTCATGACCAACGCACAACCCATCCGCCTGAAAAACCCCGCCCATCCCGGCGGCTTCATCAAGCATGAAGTGATTGACCCCCACGGGCTTTCCGTCACGGAAGCGGCCACGGTGCTCGGCGTCACGCGGCCCGCGCTTTCTGCGCTGTTGAATGAACGGGCGGCGCTATCGCCCGAAATGGCAATCAGGGTCGAAAAAGCCTTTGGCGTTTCCATGGATACTTTGCTGCGCATGCAGGGCAGTTTTGACATTGCCCGCGCCCGCCAACGCGCGGGGCAGATCAAGGTAGCCCGCTTCAAGGCACCAGCGCGCAAGCCAGAAACAGCCATACGGGGCTGATTGCGGGGCGCCACCTCAACCCCCCCCTGGCCAACGCGCGGCCCTCGCGCTAAAGCCACGCCATGCGCTTCGAACCCACCCCCCGCCCCGCCCTTGCTGAAATCCCTGGCTCCTTGATCCGAGAGGTCTCGGAAGTTGGGCGCTATATGCCCGATGTCATTCCCCTCTGGTTCGGGGAACCGGATACGGTCACGCCGGATTTCGTGCGGGAAGCCGCAAAAGCAGCGCTGGATGAAGGCAAAACCTTCTACGCGCCCAATCCGGGTATTCCGCCCCTGCGGGAAGCCATCGCGGCTTACCTCAAGCGCAATAATCGCCCTGTCGGCACTGCGCGCGTGGCCGTCACGGCATCGGGCGTCAATGCGCTGATGCTGGTGGCGCAAGCCCTGCTCTCGCCGGGTGATCGCGTGGTCATACCCGCCCCCGCCTGGCCCAATATGGATGGTATTGCGCGCGTGATGGGCGCGGAAGTCACCGATATGCCGCTTCGCTTGATGAACGGTATCTGGCGCGCGGATTTGGATGAATTGCTCGCCGCCATCACGCCTGAAACAAAGCTGCTATTCCTGAACAGCCCCGGCAATCCCACGGGCTGGACACTGACTGCCGAGCAGGATCGCGTGGTCTCAGTCAATTACTTCTCCAAATCCTGGGCGATGACCGGCTGGCGCTTGGGTTGGATTGTCGCACCCCCGGCGTTGATGGATGCGATTGGCAAGCTCAATGAATTCAACATGTCCTCAGCGCCCACCTTCATCCAGCATGCCGGCGTGGTGGCGCTGGATAAGGGTGATGCCTTCATCGCGGAAACCCGTGCGCGGTATTTGAAGGCGCGCGATATTGCCCATGCCGCGCTATCCAGCGTGCCCGGCATCACCGCACCGCGCCCGGATGGCGCGATGTATCTTTTCCTGAAAGTGGAAGGCTGCGCGGATAGCCTGGCACTCGCGAAATCCCTGCTGCATTCGGCCCGCGTCGGCATAGCACCTGGTGCCGCCTTTGGCGCTGGCGGAGAAGGCCATTTGCGCCTTTGCTTCGCGCAAAGCGAGGCACGCATCCGCGAAGCCAGTGGGCGTCTCGCAGAGGCGCTGACCAAACGCTGATGAGCGCTACCGGCGCAACTCGCCCGCAAATTCCAGGATTTCGCGGGACCGCGTAACCCGGCTGCCCCAGACGCGGTCGAATTCCGCGATCATTTTGCTGAGCGCAGGTGAACCCGGCAGGGCCTCAGCCGCCGCCAGGCTCGCGAATTCGTAGAAGGCGAAATGGAGCGATGGGTCCGTCTTGCCCCAGCAGCGCCAGGCATGGGCGACGCCAAAGGCGGTCAGCGCATCGGGCAAATGTTCCTTTTCATACCAGGTGTCGAAACCGGGCCGATCGGCTGGGTCTGCCACCACAGCGCGCACCATGAAGAAAGCCTTGGACATGCGTGTTTCCCTGAATTCCGCGCGGCGGCTGCCGGCGTATTGCACAGCATAGCGTAGCGCCCGATCCACGCCGCTGGAAAGCCGCCGCATTTGCCAGTGGCGCATGCGCCCACCCCGCGTTAGGCTTGCGTCATAAGGGTGGATGAACCGCCCGAAGCAGAAAAAAAGGAGGATCCGCCATGGCGATGTCTCGTCGCGCCCTGTTGGGCGCTGGTGTAGCGGGCTTGCTGGCCGCCCCGGCGTTGCACGCGCAGGAAACTTTCCCAAGCCGGCCCATTCGCATTGTGGTGCCCTACCCGCCGGGTGCGATCAACGATATGCTGGCGCGTTGGGTTGCGGATAAGATGCCGGAAGTCTTCGGCCAGCCAGGTGTCGTGGAAAATCGCCCAGGCGCGGCGGGGAATATCGGCACTGCGCATGTCGCGCGCTCAGCGCCCGATGGCTATACCATCGGCATCGGCAATACGCCGATCCTGTCGGTCAATCCCTTTGTCTATCCGAATATGGGCTATGATCCGCGCACGGAAATCAGCCTGGTGGGCATTGCGGCGCGACTGATGAATGTGCTGGTGGTGAACCCGAATAGTGGCCTGACCAGCCTGCAACAAATTCTGGAACGCGCCCGCGCCCAGCCGGGGCGGATGACCTTCGCCAGTTCCGGCAGTGGCAGTAGCCCGCATCTGGCGGGTGAATTGCTGAAGCACATGACCGGCGTTGACATCACCCATGTGCCCTTCCGCGGTGGCGCCGCATCGGGCACCGAAATCATCGCCGGGCGCATTGATCTGCTGATTGACAATGTGCCGAATTCCATCGGCCACATTCGCGGCGGCCAGATGCGCGCGCTTGCTGTCACGGGTAGCACGCGCGACCCCGCTTTGCCCGATGTGCCGACCTTTGCCGAAGCGGGCGTGCCGGGGTTTGAGATGTATCTCTGGTTCGGTTTCATCGCGCCGCCCAATCTGCCGCCGGCGGTGATGGAAAAGCTCTCCTCCGGTATCCGCCGTATCGTGACCGAAACCGATGTGGCCGAGCGTATCCGCCGCCAAGGTGCCGAGGTGTGGCACAAGGACCCCGCCGGCATGCGCGCGGCGATGGAAGCCGATATGGCGAAATGGGGCCCGGTGGTGCGCGCGGTGGGGCTGAAGCCCGAATAAAGCCTCAACATACTTGCAATCGGCGCCGGGTGTCGGAAGATAGCGCATCGCCCTTTGCCGGGCGTTCAACTCAAAGGGGTGGATATGTTCTCTCATATTTTTGTCGGCGCAGATGACGTGGCCGTTTCCAAGAAATTCTATGATGCCGCGCTGGGCGTGCTTGGTGTCTCGGAAGGGAAGATGGACCCGAAAGGGCGCTGCTTTTACCGCACGCCAACCGGCACGCTTGGCATCAGCAAGCCGATTGATGGCAAGGCCGCCTGTGGTGCCAATGGCGGCACCATTGGTTTCGCCTGCGACACCCCAGAAAAGGTGAAGGCCTTCCATGATGCGGCCGTGGCCAATGGCGGCACCAGCATTGAAGACCCGCCTGGCTGGCGCGAAGGCGGTGCGGTGCGGCTATATCTGTCTTATGTGCGCGACCCTTACGGCAACAAGCTTTGCGCTTTGCATCGCGGCGGATGAGAAAAAGGGCGTGCCACAAGTGGCACGCCAATTCTCTCGGCTGTTTCAATCCGCCTTGATGTTGGCAATACGCGCCACCTCGGCCCAGGCTGGTACTTCAGCGCGGATGCGCGCTGCGAAATCAGCGGGGCCGAGCCATTCAGGACGCGTGGCTTGCGTTGCCAGTTTTTCGCGAAATTCCGCCGTGCTGGTCACGGCCTGCAGATCACGCGCCATGCGCTCCACCAAGGGCGCGGGGGTCGCTGCCGGCGCCAATACCCCATACCAGGTGCCGGAATCCGGCACATCGAAACCGAGTTCCGCCAAGGTTGGAATATCTGGAATCTCCGGCACGCGTTCACGCCCAAACGCAACCAAGGGGCGCACCTGACCATTCCGATAAGGCCCGATGCCACCAACAATGGTTTGCATGAAAAGCGGCACGCGCCCGGCCAGGACATCCTGTAACGCCGGCGCCGTACCGCGATAGGGCACATGGGTGATATCAATTCCCAAGGCGCGCTTCAGCGTTTCTCCACCGAAATGGCCATTGCCGCCATTGCCCGTGGTGGCATAGCCCATTTCCCCCGGTTTCGCCCGCGCCGCCGCCACCAAATCAGCGACATTTCGAAAAGGCTCATTTGGTCCAACCCAAAGCACATTAGGCGAAAACGCGATCATTCCAATCGGCGCGAAATCACGCACCATGTCATACGGCAGGCGATAAAGCCCCGTATTCATCACAATGTTATTGCCGCTGAAAAGCAAGGTCATGCCATCGGGGGGCGCCTTCGCCACGTAATCCGTGCCGATCGTGCCATTGGCGCCGCCGCGATTATCAATAATCACCTGCTGCTTCCACGCTGCCGCAAGGCCGGGCGCAATCAGGCGCGCGACAAAATCCGTTGGGCCACCGGGCGGAAAGCCAACTACGATCCGCACCGGGCGTTCCGGCCAAACAGGCGCGGCAGTTTGCGCAAAAGCCGTAGGAAGTGACAGCACCAGAAATGCGAAAGCGCTGCTCAACCCAAGGCGCAAGCCTTTGATGTTCGGGATTGTCATGACCATTTCCCCCTCGGCGTATCTTCTTACGAAAGAAGCCTAGGCCCATCGGGGGCGATTTGGGAAATGCGCGCCATTTGGATGGCAGCATCTGAAATGGTAGCGGCGAGCGGACTTGAACCGCTGACCCCGGCATTATGAGTGCCGTGCTCTAACCAGCTGAGCTACGCCGCCTTCGGGTTGGGGGAGTTAGGCCGCTGCCCGGTCAGTGTCAACCGAAAGCCGCGCTCGCAGGAAACCGCCGCCCAAAACGCGGTCCCCATCATACATGACGCAGGCCTGCCCGGGCGCGATCACGCCGGGTTCGTCCAAAACCACGCGCAACAGCCCTGCGCCTGCATCCCAGGTTACCTCCGCCGCGCGGGGCACTTCGCGCGCGCGCAGCTTCACTGCGCAGCGGAGCAGCGTGCTGGGCGGTGCGATCAGCCAATTCACTTCACCGGCGATGGCGTCCCGCCGTTCAAGGCCAGCGCGCGGCGCCAGCACAATCCGGCGCTTGGGTGCTTCCACCGCGGCCACGTAAAGCTTTTCCTCGCCATCCCAGGAAGCCTGACCCAGGCCGCGCCCCTGCCCCACGGTAAAGCCGGAGATCCCGCCATGCTGGCCCAAAACGCGGCCATCGGCATGGATGAATTCGCCTGGTTCAGCCGCATCCGGGCGCAGCTTACCCACCAGCGCGTCATAGCGCCCGGCGGGCACAAAACAGATATCCTGGCTATCGGGCTTTTCCGCGACTGCCAGGCCAAGCCGCGCGGCGGCAGCGCGCACCGTGGCTTTGTCTGGCATGTCACCCACGGGGAAGCGCGCCATGGCAAGCTGCGCGCTTGTGGTGGCGGCCAGGAAGTAGCTTTGGTCCCGTTCTGGGTCTACGGCGCGGTGCAATTCCGCGCCATTGGGCCCTTCAATGCGGCGCGCGTAATGGCCGGTGGCCAAAGCCTCACACCCCAAATCCTCGGCCATCGCGACCATGTCGCGGAATTTCACGGTCTGGTTGCAGCGGATGCAGGGCACCGGCGTTTCGCCGCGCGCATAGCTATCGGCGAAATCACGCATTACATCGCGGCGGAAAATCTCTTCACGGTCCAGAACGTAATGCGCGATGCCGAGCTTATCCGCCACGCGCCGCGCATCCAGAATATCCTGCCCCGCACAGCAAGCGCCTTTCTTCTGCAAGGCCGCGCCATGATCATAAAGCTGCAAGGTGGCGCCGATAACCTCATGCCCGGCTTCCTGAAGCAGCGCGGCAACCACGCTGCTATCCACCCCGCCCGACATGGCCACCAGCACGCGCATGATCAGCCGCGCCCCGCCGCATCTAGCCCTTGCTGCCAGAAGCGCTGTTCCAGCCGCGCCGCTTCGGCGAAATCCGCCGCCAGACGCGCGAAGCGTGCCTCCCCACCATGGGAGACACCGAGCGCATCAATCCGCCGCGCCGCGGCATGCGCCATTTCCTGATAGGAAGCGGCGCCATAGGTATCAATCCAGGACTGGTAAGCGTTGCCATCACGCTGGCGCGCGGGGTCTGCCAGGATGCGCAGCGCCACCTGCGCGTAGCCCACGGTGCAGGGCACCAAAGCCACTTCCAAATCCAGAATATCGCCGGCATAGCCACGATCCAGCACCCAGCGCGTATAGGAAACAGTCTCGGCCGTTTCCGGAACGGTTACCACATCCGCTTCCGAAAGCCCCCATTCGGCGCAGTATTTCAGATGGAGCTTGGTTTCATCCAAAATGGCCAACACCGCAGCCGCCTTGTCGCGCATGGCCGCCAGGCTTTCGCCCTTCAGCACGGCCAAAGCCTTGGCGCGGGCGAAGTGGATCAGGAACAGATAATCCTGGATCAAATAATGCTGAAACGCCTTGAGCGGCAAAGTGCCAGCCGAAAGCCGCTGCACAAAAGGGTGCCAAGTATAATCGCGCCATTCGGTCGCAGCGGCAGCGGACAGCTTGCGAAACAAGCCGCCTTCAGCGCCGAATTCATCCCAAGGCGCGCGCGCCATGCCTCAGCCGCCCGCGTTGCGTGAGCCGGAGGGCAGCTTCACCACCAGCCCATCCAGCGCATCCGTCATGATCAATTGGCAGCCAAGCCGGCTGGTTTCCTGCAAATCGAAAGCGAGGTCGAGCATATCTTCCTCATCTTCCGTCGGCTTCGCCAGCTTGGCGAACCAGGCGCCATCCACAATCACATGGCAGGTGGAACACGCCAGCGATCCTTCGCAGGCGCCTTCAATGTCAACGCTGTTGCGATGCGCGATTTCCAGCACGGAAAGGCCAAGCGGGGCTTCCACTTCCTTCTGCGTTCCGTCGCGTTCGATGAATACCATTTTCGGCATGGCTAATCACTTGTCTTGTCTGTTGTGGAAACTGCGCGGTGCCAGGCAGCGGCAAGGCTTGCCGCGGCGCGTTCCGCCTCTGCCGGCGAGGTAAAGCGTCCCATGCCGATCCGCAAGGTGGCCCGCGCGGCGGAGGGTTCAAGCCCTATGGCTTGCAGCACGTATGAGGGTTCGATTTCCGCCGAGGAACAGGCGGAGCCGGTGGAAACACAGAGCTGCGGTGCGCCAGCCATGAGGCCTTGGGCAGTGACGCCACCCGGAAAGGTCAGGTTAAGGTTGCCCGAAACCCGTGGCGCCGCTTCGGCATTGACGACCAGCCCTGGGATTTCGGCGCGGAGCTTGTTCAGGAAAATCTCTCGCTGCCCGGCGATGCGCCCGGAATCGAGCAGGCCTTCAATGGCGGCGATCCGGCAGGCCTCACCAAAGCCCACCACCAAGGGCGCGGGCAGCGTGCCGGAACGCAAGCCCCTTTCCTGCCCCCCGCCTGAGAATAGGGGGGCGAGCCGCATGCGCGGCCGGCGGCGGACATAAAGCGCGCCAATGCCGCGCGGGCCATAGACCTTATGGCCAGACAAAGACATCAGATCGGCCTGGATTTCCCCGACATCCAGCGGAATGCGCCCCGCCGCCTGCGCGGCATCGGTATGGAAGGCAGCACCTGCCTCCTTCACAATGGCGCCCAGCGCGGCAAGGTCCTGGATCACGCCGATTTCGTTATTCACCGCCATGATGGACACCAGCAGGGTGTTTTCATCACAGGCGGCGCGGAGAGTTTCGGGGTCCAAAAGCCCATCGGCGCCGACTGGCAGGATGACGGGCTCAAACCCCTCCTGCGCCAGATCGCGCACGGATTCCAACACGCATTTATGCTCGGTCGCGACCGTGATGATGCGCCGGCGCGGATCACCCTGGCTGGCGCCAAAGCGCGCTGCGCCCTTGATGGCGAGGTTATTCGCCTCCGTCGCGCCGGAGGTCAGGATGATTTCGGCGGCGGAGGCGCCGATCAATTCGGCGATGTGCTCGCGCGCGGCCTCCACGGCTTCGGCCACCGCACGGCCCATGGCGTGTTCGGCGCTAGCGGGGTTGGCGAATTGCGCTTCCCAAAAGGGGCGCATGGCCTGGAGCACGCGCGGGTCCACAGGCGTGGTGGCGTGGTTGTCCAGATAGATGGGTTGGTTGGGCAAAGACATGGGGGGAAGATGGGGCGGAATGGGGTGTGGGGCCAGTCCCCTGCGAGGTTGAGCGTTTTGGGCCCCTGGTCAAAAGTCAAAAAAAGGAGTGGGGGGCTTGGGGGGCGAGTTCTCTCGCCCCCCATTTCAGCGCGCGGCTTTTGAAAGCCTCCCCCGCATCCCGCCCCAAGCGTCCAAAAACCGCTCCACCGTCCCCGCCCCCGCATCCCATGGCAGCGAAACGCGGATGGCACATGCCGCTTCCGCGCCATACCCCATCGCCGCCAGCACATGGGATTGCCGCACCTTGCCCGATGAACAGGCAGCGCCGGCGGAAACCGCAACCCCCGCCAAATCCAGCGCAATCACCTGGGTCTCTGCCGCGACACCCGGCAGGATCAGGCTGATGGTATTGGGCAGGCGGGGCGCGCCGCTGCCGGCGATGATCACTTCCGGCGCCAGGGTCTTCGCGCCCGCCTCAATCGCATCGCGCAACGCCGCCAGGCCTTCAGGGCGCGGGCAGGCGATGGCGGCGGCGAAGCCGGCGATGGCGGGCAGGGCTTCGGTCCCGCCGCGCCTTCCGGATTCCTGCCCGCCGCCGGTCAAAAGCGGTGCGGGGTCCAAACCGGGGCGGAGCAGCAAGGCCCCAACGCCCTTGGGCCCGCCGAGTTTATGGGCGGAAAGCGCCAGCGAATCGGCGGGGCCAAGCGTGAAGGGCAGGCGGCCAGGCATTTGCACCGCATCCAGATGCAACAACGCACCATGCGCCTGGCAAAGCGCGGCGATGGCGTCCACGGGATGCAGCACGCCGGTTTCATTATTGGCGGCCATGACCGCAACCAATGCCGGGCCAGCGGCCTTCAGCGCCGCTTCCAGCGCCCCAAGGTCCAAGGTGCCATCGGCAAGCACGGGGATCATCTCGGCCGCTGACCCCGCCGCGGCCAGCACAGCGGGGTGCTCGGTCGCCCCCACCAGCACGCGCCGCCCGGCAGCAAGGCCGCGGATGGCCAAGGCATTCGCCTCAGTCCCGCCGGAGGTGAACACAAGATCCCGCCCGCGCGCCCCGAAGCGCGCCGCAATCGCCTCCCGCGCTTCTTCCAGAATGCGCCGCGCGGCCCTGCCCTCGGCATGGACTGAGGATGGGTTGCCGGGCAGGGCCATCGCCTCGGCCATGGCGGCGATGGCTTCCGGGCGCATGGGCTCGGTCGCATTCGCGTCCAGGTAGAGCCTTTGCATGGCGCCTCAGCTGGGTGGCAGAGGGCCAGCGGCGCGGCCCAAAACGCGCCCGGCCAGCACATCCGCCAGCGTCACACCGTCCAGGAAAAGCCGGATTTGCCCGCCCAATTCCGCCCAAAGATCATGGGTTTCGCAGCGCTGGCCCGCGAGACACCCCGGATTGCCCTCATCGCACCTGGTGGCTGATATGGGTTCTTCCACGGCATCTATGATGGCAGCGATGGTAATGCGCTCGGGTGCTGGCAGTAGCCGATAGCCGCCACCCGGCCCGCGGGCGCTCTCCACCAGCCCCGCGCGCCGGAGCCGGCCGAAAAGCTGTTCCAGATAGGCCGCTGAAAGATGCTGCGCGGCGGCGATATCGGCGATGGAGGCAGGTTTGGCCTCCAGCGGGTCCGATTGGGCAGCCTCCCGCCGCGCCATTTCAGTTAGCGCCATGACGGCATAGCGACCGCGGGTTGAGAGTCTCATCCGTCAATTCAACCTGACATCCGCCCGAAGGGGCAAAAAAAATCGCGACTCCCGGCATGAAAACATTAGGAATTTCCAGTCGTGACCATTATATTACACATTCCTCGAAGGGACGGGAAACCCCTCTGAGGCATCGGGGTGGCGGCTTTGGCTGCGCCTCGGCGATAGGATACCGCGGCGCTCCCGTGGCAATGATAGCTAGGTTTGCCGATCTTGTCGGTCAAGATTTCCGCGTTCGGTAAGTGAGTGATGAAGGCGTATCCTGGTCGTGGGTTTTGGTTTCCCAGAAATGCGGCGCCGGTGCCGCTGGGTTCTGCATCGCCCATCCCCCATGGGCGATGGGTTGCGAACCCCGTACCGGCCAAAATGGAATGGATAAAAGAAGACCATGCCAGAAGTGATGTTCGCCGGGCCTGATGGCCGGCTTGAAGGACGCTATCACCATTCCAAGCGCCCGAATGCCCCCACGGCGCTGTTGTTGCATCCGCACCCTTTGCATGGCGGCACCATGAATAACCGCGTCGTGCATGCGCTGTATCAGCGCATGCAGGCGTTGGGCTTTTCAGTGCTGCGCTTCAACATGCGTGGCGTCGGGCGCAGCCAGGGCCGTTATGATGGCGGCATTGGCGAAATCTCGGACGCCTGCGCGGGGCTGGATTTCCTGCAAACCGTGAATCCCAATGCGTCTTCCCAATGGGT
>JAPLOJ010000025.1 GCA_026400795.1 Alphaproteobacteria bacterium | reverse complement strand
TGACGGACAAGGTGGTGTTCCTGACCGGCTGCGGCTCGGTGGGTCCTGGCTGGGGCAATGGCAAGTAGATCGCGGTACTCTTCGCCCGGCAGGGCGCGCGCATCTTCGGCGTGGACAACCGCCGCCAGACGGTGCGCTTTGGGCCGGAGGTTGCCTTTGCGCAAATCGGGATCATTGGGTTTGACAGGCAGATTGAGTTGGAGGCGCTGCGTCTTTACGGCCTGCCCGAAGATGCGCCGCCGGTGCTTTCCGGCTGCCCTGCTTTGCCTACGGGTGGGGGGACGCTGATGTTCTCCGCGAGTTGGGATTTGCCGAGCATGCCGCCGGGCGCAACCACCAATGCGGATGTGACGGTGGTCGGCGCGAGGCAGGGGGATTTTGCGGGTTCTTCGCTCGATACCAGCAGCATTACCTTTGTGCTAGATTGGCATGCCTCGTCGAATGACAAGGTGCGCGTCACAGCGCGGAGTGTGAGCTTTTCCACCGTGGATCCGCCAGCGGGGCACTTCATGTTGAGCCAGTGAAGCGACGGCTAATCGAAAGACACGCCGGATGTACATGATACACGTCACGGACGTATAGCCGGTGTCTCCAGCGCCATGCCGCGCGCCCTTTCCATCAAATAGGCCTCAATAGCGATGAATTCGGACGATCCATAAGCAAAGGGCTCAGCGCGCACGCCAACCATACAGCCACGCAGGCGCCTTTGCAGCGATCCCACGCCCTGCCATTCCAGCCGATAGATCGGATAGCCCGTCGGATGGGCTTGAGGAATGGAACTGCCGGCCAGCCTGCGCCCAGCATGATCATCATGGCATTGCGCACAGGATAGATCGAGCTGTCCCATCCGCGTATTGTAAATTCGCTGCCCCAGCGCGCGGACAGCACGCATGCCCGTATCCTCCGGTGGCGCAATCGGAAGACCGCGCGATTGATGCGCAACAAAACTACTCAGCGCCAGCAATTCCTTGCTTTCACGCGCCAAGGGAGGCCCGGCCTGGTGCGCTTCCCGGCATTGTATGATGCGCCCGGCAAGATCAATCGCGCTACCGCTTGCTTGATCAAAAGCGGGATAGCGCGCCGCCACACCGCGCATGCTGGCCGCCGCATCACCATGGCAATCGGCACAGGATTGCGCGGCGGGTGTGGGTTTGCGGCCCCATAGCGCCTCCCCATCCAGCACCCACAGCATGCCGGGGTTCATGCTGTCATCGCGCTGCATCGCTTGCGCTTCGGGGCGCATATCCAAAAGGCCGGAACGCCTTTCGTCAGCCGAGGCGATTGAACAGCAGGCGAAAAGCGCCAGCGCGATGCGCTTCATGTCACAGTGATATGGCGCGTTTCAGTTTGCGCGAAGCCATTATCACCTTCCCAGGTGAAGCTTACGGGGCCTGATTGCGTCGCGATGGTGGTGAAGGCGATGAAGGGATTCGCCGCGATAGCCGGTGATAGGGTTGCGTTGAAGACAACCTCCCCACCATAGCGGCAGGTGAATGTCCAAATGATGTCACGCGGTTGCAGTTCACCTTGCGCATTCGGGCGATAGCCGGTTTCCATGACATGCTGGATCAAGGCACGGATTTCGATGACCGAGCCCTTTTCCGTCATTGTCGGTACCCGCAGCAACACGCGCGCCATGGCTCAGCCCTCAATGCAGGCGGCCAAGGTGACAATCACCTCAACACGCTGTGACCAAAAACTGCCATCATTCATTTCTGCCACCGCCACCAAAGCCTGAGACGTAGCCAGGCGAATATGCGTAGCAAGAAAAGCGCGCCCCGATCTTGGCCCGAATTGCGCGGTAATGACAATGGGCTGCGGATTGCGTTCATTGAAAACGCCAATACGGCGCACATGATCCGCGGCCGTCATGGGTGTTTCCACCATCACCGAAATCGGCACCGCATTGCCATTCTCAACCAAGGGCGAGACATCAAGCCGCACACGGCCTTCGCGCATCGGCTGGCCACCTGTGAAATCCCGCAAGGCCGCCGCAAGCTTTTGCTGATCTGCCCGCGTTGGTGCGGGCAGTAGCAACGCCCCCGGCGCGGCCAACAAAACGCGGCGCGAGATTGTCATGGCGCCTTCTCCGCTTTCAACCCCATCAGAAAGGCCAGGACGTCCTCAATCTCCGCCGCAGTCAATATCGGTCTGTCACGCCAAGTGGCCCCCACGCGATTCAAGCCCTCGATGCGATGATAGGCCGGCATGATGCTCTCCGCATTGACGCGCTTATTGTCCATCAGGCGCAGGCGCAACTGGCCTTCATTCCAGCGGCTGCCAGCACCTTCAAGGCTTGGCGCAAGATTGCCTTGCAGCGGTTCCTCATTGAATGGACCGCTATGACATAGCAGGCAAAAACCCTTTTGTCGGTCAGTGATGATGGCGCGCCCTCGGGCTGGATCACCTGCGCTTCCCGTGAGTGATTGCATCACCGCATCACCTGTCACCTGAAGCGTCTGGGCCGCGGCCATGGCGGGAATTGCCATGGCCAGCAGCAGGCTTGCCAGAAACCGCGCTGCCTTCACGCCCGCCTGAGGTCAGCATGCTTGAGCGGCAAATGCCGTACCCGCTTGCCGGTAGCGGCAAAGATCGCATTCAGCACCGCAGGCGCGGCCACTGCGATGGTGGGTTCACCCACACCGCCCCAGAAGCCGCCGGATTGAAGGATGATGGTTTCAACCTTCGGCATCTCATCCATGCGCAGCACCTGGTAGGTATCGAAATTCTCCTGTTCTATCCTGCCATTCTTCACGGTGCATTCGCTATGCAGCGCAGCCGAAAGCCCATAGACAAAGGACCCTTCCACCTGCATCGCGATCTGCTGCGGATTGACCGCATGGCCGCAATCTGTCGCGGCCACGATGCGATGAACCTTAAGCTCTCCCTTGTCGCTGACAGAAACCTCCGCACAAGCCGCGACATAGCTGCCAAAACCATGGGTCTGCGCCAGGCCACGGAAAACAGCCTGCCCATTCACCGGCGCGGTGGGGCTGCCCCAACTCACCTTTTCCGCCACGGCATTCAACACGGCCAGATGGCGTGGATGATTGCCCATCAGCGCGCGGCGAAACGCCAAGGGGTCCTTACCTGCCGCATGGGCCAATTCATCCATGAAGCATTCCAGATAAATCGCGTTCTGGTTCAGGTTCACCCCGCGCCAAAAGCCTGGCGGCACATGCGGGTTGCGCATCGCGTGATCAATCAGCAGGTTCGGGATGCTGTAACCAATATCCGCCTCCCCGCCGCTGGCATTGAGCCCCTGGAAAGCCACCGGGTCGCGCCCATCGCGAATATTCTGCGGGAAAATGCCGGCCACAATGGATTGGCCAGAAATGCGCATATGAAGGCCAGTCAGATTGCCTTGCGCGTCCAAGCCACCTTGCAGCTTGCACATGGTCACGGGATGGAAGCGGCCCTGCAGCATATCTTCCTCACGCGACCAGATCATCTTGATCGGCGTGCCGGGGATTTGCTTTGCAATGGCGACCGCTTGGCGCACCCAATCATGCACCGCGCCACGGCGGCCGAAGCCACCCCCCAGATGGATTTTATGCACCTCGCACCGCGCCGGCGGCAGGCCCGCCGCTTCGGCCGTTGCGGCCAGGGCCGCTTCGCCATTCTGCGTTGGGGTCCAGACTTCGCAGCGCTCCGGCGTCCAAAGCGCGGTCGCGTTCATCGTCTCCATGCAGGCATGGTTCTGATGCGGGTAGCCATAAACCGCTTCAACGCGCTTGGCGGCACCCGCCAAGGCAGCGCGCGCATCACCATTGCGATTGCCAATCGCGGCTTCAGGCGCATCCAGCCCAGCCTTCATCACCTCGGCAAAGGCAGCGGAGGATGCATTGGCATTGGCCCCCTCAGCCCAGGTGATCTTCACCGCATCCAGTGCGGTCTTGGCGCGCCACCAGGTATCGGCGACCACCGCCACGGCATTGTCGCTAACGCGCAGCACATGCTTGACGCCGGGCATGGCTTCCGCCGCCTTGCTGTCAATCGCGCCGATCTTGCCGCCGAATACCGGGCAGGCATGGATCGCAGCATTCAGCATGCCTGGCAGGCGCAAATCCATGCCGTAGATTTGGCTGCCATTCAGCTTTTGCGCCGTATCCAGCCTTGGGATGGATTTACCGACGAGCTTCCAATTCTTCGGGTCCTTCAGCGGAATATCCGCAGGCGGCGTGAGGCGCGTCGCCGCTTCCGCAACCTTGCCGAAGCTGGTGCTGCGCCCGCTTGGGCCATGGGTGATGATGCTATTGGCCGCGCTGCATTCACTCGCCGCAACACCCCAGCCATTGGCCGCTGCCTGCACCAGCATTATCCGCGCTGCCGCGCCACCCTTGCGGACATAATCATGGCTGTCGCGAATACCGCGACTGCCGCCCGTGGACATATTCCCCCAGGCGCGATTACGCGCGAGGTTCTGGCCAGGGGTTGGATATTCCGTGGTCACCTTGGACCAATCGCATTCCAACTCCTCGGCCACCAATTGCGCGAGGCCCGTGAGAGTCCCTTGGCCCATTTCCGAACGCGCGATGCGGATCACGACCGTGTCATCGGGCCGCACAACGACCCAGACATTGATCTCCGGCACGGCATTGCTGCCTTGCGCAGCGGCGGATTTCACCAGTGGCGCATGAAAGCCAAAGGTGAAGGCGCCAAGGGCGGAAGAAACCGTCGCCAGCAGGCCACGGCGGGAAGGATGAGTGATGGCATTCATGATGCTGTCCCCCCTCAGCCGCTTGTGCCAATGCCAGCGGCGCGCTGGATACCGGCAAGAACCCGATTATAGGTGCCGCAGCGGCAGATATTCGTCATTTCCTCGCGGATTTGTGCCTCGGTCGGCTTCGGATTGGCCGCCAGCAAGGCGCTTGCCGCCATGATCATGCCGGGTTGGCAGAAGCCGCATTGCGGCACCTCCAAAGCAAGCCAAGCCTGCTGAATGGGGTGGCTGCTATCGGGCGAAAGCCCTTCAATGGTGACGATCTTCTGGCCTTCATTGAAGGCGGAAACCGGCATGGCGCAGGCGCGCACCGCCGCGCCATCCACATGCACGGTGCAGGAACCGCATTGCGCGACCCCGCAGCCATATTTCGTGCCTGTCAGCCCAAGCTGTTCACGCAATACCCAAAGCAGCGGTGTATCCGCTTCCACCTGGATATCCATGATGCGGCCATTCACATTGAGTTTTGCCACTGCTGCCCCCGGTTCTTGTTGCCTATCCGCAGGACTTGAAACCTTCAGCCGGGGGGCAAGCGGACCCCTTCCCACCGGCCAGACGGGCTTCAAGGCCTGTTATGCCAAGGATAATCCGAACCCGGTGGCGATGAAAAGGTTAATTCGTCAGGGTAAGAACAGGACCGCCTATGCCCCATCCCCACTCGCCCGATACAAGGCGGCAATCTCATCTCCCTGCATCAAGGCAATGCGCGGATCAGTCACCAATTTACCGAAAAGCGCCGCTAGCGCATCAATGCAGCGCGGCATCGCTTACGGTATTCGTAAGGGCCGCGTGATGCTCGATAGGCGCGCCCGCAATCCCCATAAGGGCGCCGAGTTCCCCGTCCCGGCCATCGTGAACCCGCGCATGGCGGCGTTCACTCCACCAGTGCTTTCCACAACCGAGGCCCGCAACCAGCACCGCGAGATGCTCCGCCGCCTTGGTGCGGCACGGGATGCGCTTTGGATGGCGGAACTGAACCGCCGCGCCATCTGTGGTGCGATGAACGCCCCACGGGAGGACGCCGCCGTTAGCCGGGACAGCCTGGCGCTGGCGTCGCGGGGATTCAGGAGGGTGGAGAGGATGCGATACGAAGGCCTGTACTTGTAGCCATAAAGAGACTGATGTCGCTAAGT
>JAPLOJ010000268.1 GCA_026400795.1 Alphaproteobacteria bacterium | reverse complement strand
TTGGGTTGCAGCCATTCCCGGTTTTCGGCCAGTAATTCCGGCGTCAGGTTCGGGAAGAAGGTGAGTGGATCGAAGATAGGTCTTTCTTCCTCCACAACCCGCTGAATCGTAAGTTCGCCAAGTTGAAAACCTTTATCCATGGACTTTTCCCTTTACGCATTTCGGGTAGCATAGCGCGGCTGGCGGGCGTTGACAGTCCCGGCGGAAGGCTTTCCGCTGGCCCCTGGAAGACACGCCTAGGAGGACGAACATGGCACATGAACATCATGGCGCTGTCATTGTGGGCGCGGGCTTTGCCGGGCTTTACCTGCTGCATCGCCTGCGCGGGCTTGGCATCCCTGCGATTTGCCTTGAAGCGGCGGATGATGTGGGCGGCACCTGGTATTGGAACCGTTATCCAGGTGCGCGCTGCGATGTGGAAAGCATGCAATATTCCTTCTCCTTCTCTGAGGAACTGCAGCAGGAATGGCACTGGTCTGAACGCTTTGCCGCGCAGCCCGAAATCCTGGCCTATGCGCGCCATGTCGCGGAACGCTATGATCTGCGGCGCGACATTCGTTTTGAAACCCGCGTGACGGATGCCGCCTGGGATGATGCCGCGAGGGTCTGGAACATTGCGACAAATCGCGGAGAAAAGCTTGCCGCGCGCTATTTCTTTATGGCGACAGGCTGCCTTTCCGCGGCCCGGCTGCCCGATATTCCCGGCATTGCCGATTTCAAGGGCCGCCAATTCCATACCGGCTATTGGCCGCATCACAAGGTTGATTTCACCGGCCGCAGAGTGGCCGTGATCGGCACCGGATCTTCCGCTATTCAATCCATCCCCGTGATTGCTGAACAGGCTGCGCAGCTCACGGTTTTTCAGCGCACGCCCAATTTCAGCATTCCATCACGCAACCGCCCGATGGATGATGAATATGAACAGGGCTGGAAGCGCGATTACGCCAGTCTGCGGCAGAAGGCGCGCATGATGCGCACCGGCATTCTGTATGGCCTGAGCGACACGCCGGCCATGTCTGTCAGCGCTGAAGAACGCAAGGCGGAATACGAAAAGCGCTGGGCCGTGGGCGGCACTGCCTTCATGGGTTCCTTCCGCGATCTGCTGCTGGATCAGGCCGCGAATGACACGGCTGCGGATTTCGTGCGCAGCAAAATTCGCGAAACCGTGAAAGACCCGGCCACGGCCGAAAGACTCTGCCCGCGCAATCATCCAATCGGTACCAAGCGCATTTGCGTGGATACGCAGTATTACGAGACCTATAATCGCCCCAATGTCACGCTGATTGACCTCCATGAAGCACCGATCACGCGCATCACCACAAGCGGCATTGAAGCTGGCGGCGTGGCCCATGAATTCGATGATATCGTTTTTGCGACCGGCTTTGATGCAATGACAGGCGCACTGCTTGGCGTGGATATCAAGGGCCGCGCGGGCGAAAGCCTCAACGCCAAATGGGAAGCCGGGCCGCGCACCCTGGTTGGCATCATGACGGCAGGTTTTCCGAATATGTTCATGATCACGGGGCCGGGTAGCCCCTCCGTCCTCAGCAATATGATCGTATCCATCGAACAACATGTGGATTGGATCATGGATTGCCTCGCGCATATGCAGGCTAAAGGCCAGGTCACCATCGAAGCCGATCGCGGGGCTGAGGATTCCTGGGTGGAAGAAGTGAACACGGTCGCGAATCGCACGCTCTATCCGCGCGCGGCGTCCTGGTACATGGGTGCCAATGTGCCGGGCAAGCCACGGCTGTTCATGCCCTATGTGGGCGGTGTTGGAAATTATCGCGTGCTCTGCGATGAAGTTGCCGCAGATGGCTATCGCGGCTTTCATTTTGGTGGCGTAGAACGCCCGGCAGCGGCAGCGGAATAAGGGGAAGTCACATGACACTTGATGCAGGCGCGCAACATGTCCTCAACCTGATCAAGGAAGCCAAGCGCCCGGCTTTCAATACGCTCACCCCCGCCGAAGCGCGGGAAGTTTCCGCCGCATCCCGCCGCGTGATGCAGCCAGACCCGCCTGAGGTCGCGCTGGTTGAAGATTTGAAATGCCCTGGGCCTGACGGCAAGATACGCTTGCGGCGCTACCGCGGCATCGGCACCGATCCCGATGCCGCCCTGCCCTGCCTTGTCTATATGCATGGCGGCGGTTGGGTGATTGGTGATTTGGACAGCCACGATCAGGTCTGCCGACGCCTTGCCAATCTGACCGGCGCTTCAGTGATTGCGATTGATTATCGCCTGGCGCCGGAACATCGCTACCCGGCAGCGGTCGAGGATTCCGCCGCCGCCTATCGCTACATCTGTTCCAAGGCAAAGCGCCTTGGCATAGACCGCACCCGCATTGCCGTGGGCGGCGATAGCGCGGGCGGCAACCTTGCCGCGGTGCTGGCGCTGATGGCGCTGCATGGTGAACTCCCCATGCCGGACTATCAGGTGTTATTCTATCCAGTTACGGATATGGCGGGCAATCCGCCATCCTATGATCGCTTTACTGAAGGCTTGGTGCTGACGCGCGATGTGATGAAGTGGTTCATCGCGCATTATCTCGGCCCCAAGAAAAAGGGCATTGATTGGCGCGCCTCACCCTTGCGCGCGCCAAGCCTAGCCGGCCTACCGCCGGCTTTCCTGATGACAGCGGGCGTTGATCCTTTGGTGGATGAAGGCATTGCCTATGCCAAGCGCCTGGATGAGGAAGGGGTCAATGTCACGCATGTTCATGTCGCGGATCAGATCCATGCCTGCCTGACCATGGGGCGCTTCATCCCGAAATCCGATCTGGTGCTGCAACATGCCGCCGCCAGTCTGCGGGCGCATTGGGGAAGCTAGTATCAGCGCTTCACGCCCAACTTCATTTCGCGATACCAGATGTAAAGCCCCGCACCCACCAGCACCAGGATGCCAAGGAAATCCCAGGCATCCGGCATTTCTGCCCAGATAAGGGCACCAAGCGCCGTGGTCCAGATGATCGCTGAATATTCAAAGGGGGCGAGCAAGGAAGCCTCCCCTTTACGGTAGGCATCTGTCATCATGATTTGTGCAATCGCGGAAACCAATCCAATGCCAGCCAGCAGCGCCCATTGTACGGGGCTTGGCCAGACCCAAACGGGAATCATCGCAATACCGGCCAGCACAGAAGAGAAAAACGCAAACCAAAACACAATGGCAACGCCGCTTTCGCCAGCCTGACCCATTTTGCGAATGGTTATCATTGCCAAAGCCCAGGCCAGCGACCCCAACAGGCAAAGCCCCAGCGCAAGCCATTGCGTATCCGTGGTGCCCTGTTCGGGCCGCACCATCAGCAGCACGCCGCAAAACCCGACCAGCACCGCAAGCCAGCGGCGCCAGCCAACCTTCTCACCAAGAATTGGAATGGCAAGCAGCGTCAAAAACAGCGGCATGGTGAAGCCAAGCGCCGTCACGGTCACCAACGGCAGATGGACATAGCCGTAAAACGACCCGACCATGCCCATCATGCCGAAAATCATGCGCAGCACATGGCTGCCGGGGTTACGCATCCGCAGCGCTGCCAGCCCGCCAGCGCCGATCACCACGGGCAGAAGGGGAATCAGCGCAAAGAAATTGCGAAAGAAAATCACCTCTGCGACCGGAATGCCCGTGCCGATGGTCTTGGCAAAAGCCGCCGAGATGGAAAAGCTCGCCGCCGCCAGAATCACCAGAATGATGCCACGGCGGCGCGCACGCCGGGTCAGGGCGGGATCGAGGGGTTGGGAATCGTTTTCTGTCATGCGACTGGCTTGGCATTCCTACCCCCAAACCAGCGCCAACGGCAGAGGTTTTGTTCCGGCGCTTTCTGGCCTAGCCTATCCCACCAAGGAAACGCCCAGGAAACGCATGACTGAATTGCTTTATCGCGAAGATGCCTATGCTGCGGAAATCAGCGCCAGGGTGCTGGCCGCCTCGGCCGAGGCAATCATCACGGACCGCACGAATTTCTACGCCCAGGCTGGCGGTCAGCCTGGCGATACCGGCGTGCTGCGCTGGCCGGGCGGCGAGGCGCGCATCGCCAATACCACCAAAGGGCCGGAAGATTCCGTGCTGCATGTGCCGGAAGCGGGCGCCGCTTTGCCGGAAGTCGGGGCGACAATCACGCTCGCGCTTGATTGGCCGCGCCGCCTTCGCCTGATGCGCATGCACACCACGCTTCATTTGCTATGCAGCCTGATCCCCGGCGCAGGTGTCACGGGTGGGCAGATCGGGCTTGAGAAATCGCGCCTTGATTTCGATCTGCCGGAACCGCCCACCAAGGAAAGCCTGACCGAAGCCTTGAATGCGCTGATCGCCGCCAATCATCCCATCACGCAGGAATGGATCACAGAAGCCGAGCTTGATGCCAATCCGAGCCTGGTGCGCACGCTTTCCGTCCAACCGCCACGCGGCGCCGGGCGCATCCGCTTGGTGCGTATTGGCAGCGCTGATGCGCCGATTGATCTGCAACCCTGTGGCGGCACGCATGTGCGCCATACGGGCGAGATCGGGCGTGTGGAGGTCACGAAAATCGAAAACAAGGGCAGGCAGAATCGCCGCGTTTCTCTGGTACTGGTGGAGGATTGATCCATGCATGATCTGGTTTCAACCGAATGGCTGGCCGGCGCACTTGGCGCGCCTGATCTGATGGTGTTTGACGCCACCAAATACCTGCCCAATGAACCCTTTGACGGCCTTTCCAAATATCGCGAAGCGCATATTCCGGGCGCGCGCTTCTTTGACATTGATGTGGTGGCCGATCCCGACACCACCCTGCCGCATATGGCCCCAACCGCCGGGCGCTTCGCGCGGTTGATGGGAGAGTTGGGCATCAGCAACACAACGCGCGTGATCTTCTACGATCAGAAGGGGCTGCAATCTTCGGCGCGCGGCTGGTGGCTGATGAAGCTGTTTGGGCATGAGAAGGCCGCCGTGCTGGATGGTGGCCTACCGAAATGGTTGGCCGAAGGACGCACGACTGAAAGCGGTGACGCCAAGTCAGCCGCCCCCACCAGCTACACACCGGATTTCCGAGCCGATCTGCTGAAAGGCATCGGCGATGTTAAGCGCATCATCGCCAACGGTAGCGCGCTGATCCTGGATGCGCGCGCCAAAGGGCGCTTTGATGGCTCAGCGCCGGAACCGCGCCCGGGCCTGCCTTCTGGCCATATGCCAGGTGCGAAAAGCGTGCCCTTCAATGAATTGCTCAATGCCGATTTCACCATGAAGGATGCGGCAACACTGCGCGCGCGTTTCGCCGCTGCTGGAGCGGATGGCATTAAACCCATCGTCACCAGCTGCGGCACGGGTGTTACCGCCTGCATCCTGGCACTCGGGCTGAGGCAGGCCGGGCTTGGTGATGCTGCAATCTATGATGGTTCCTGGACCGAATGGGCCGGCAGGCCTGAAACCCAAAAGGAAAAGAGTAGCTGATATGGCCGACAACAACGCCAAACACGGGCAAGGCTTCGCCACACGCATGTCTCACGCCGGGCGCGCAGGAACGCGAGCGCATGGCTTCGTCAATCCCGCCGTGCATCGCGGCTCAACCGTGCTGCACCCGAATTCTGAATCCCGCCGCGCCTTCCAGAAGGATAAATGGAACCGCGTAATGACCTACGGCACCGCCGGCGGTCCTACGCAATATGCTTTGGAAGATGTGGTCGCGGAAATTGAAGGCGGCACGCGCTGCGTGCTGGTTGGCACGGGTTTGGCGGCGGTGACAGTGCCGCTCATGGCGTACCTCAAGACCGGCGATCATTGCCTGATGCCCGATTCCGCTTACGGCCCCGCGCGCAATGTCTGCAATGGCCTGCTCAAGGATTGGGGAGTTGAGACCACCTATTACGATCCGCTGATTGATGAGGCCGGCATTCGTGCGCTCATTCGTCCCAATACCAAGGTGGTCTATACCGAAAGCCCGGGCAGCCACACATTCGAAGTGCAGGATGTGCCAGCTATTGCGCGCGCGGCGCATGCGGCGGGCTGCGTGGTGATGATGGACAATACCTGGGGCATTCACCACTTCATGCCCTTCCAGCATGGCGTGGATGTTTCGATCCAGGCGCTGACAAAATATGTCGGCGGGCATTCGGATGTGCTGCT
>JAPLOJ010000095.1 GCA_026400795.1 Alphaproteobacteria bacterium | reverse complement strand
TCGACCGTCCAATGCGTGCCAAGCAGATAATCGGCAAGCATGATCACTGCCGCCACATAGAACAGAAAGCCTAGGACACCGATGATTCCGGCGAGCATGGGTTTTGACATGCGCCGTAATTAGGGTCGGGCGATTAATTTTGCCACTAGTGTCAACTTGACTGGACATTCTAAGTGTCACGTAGTTATGATCCCTCAGGAAGGGCTCGGCCATGCTTCTCCCGCCAAGGCGGCAGGGGGCTGGTCGGTGCAGCAGAAGCAAAGACAGCGAAGAAACGTGACAGACACAAACGACCAAGTTGATCTCAAGGCGCATATCCGCGGCGTCCCGGATTTTCCGAAGCCGGGAATTCTGTTCTATGACATTTCAACGCTGCTTCGGCATGGCCCGGCTTGGCGCGCTGCCATGGCCCGCATGGCAGCGGCGATCAGCCCCTTTAAGCCTGACCTTTTGGCCGGCATTGAAAGCCGCGGCTTTCTGGTGGCCGCACCGCTTGCGCTGGAGTTGGGCCTTGGCTTCATCATGCTGCGCAAGCGCGGCAAACTGCCCGGTGCGCGCATTGGCCTTGATTACGCGCTGGAATACGGCACCGACCGGATTGAAATGCAGGCCGATGCGATCAGCCCCGGCCAGCGAGTCGTGATCCTGGATGATCTGCTGGCGACCGGCGGCACCATGGCCGCGGGGATTGGCCTGCTGCGCCAGGCGGGCGCCGTGGTGCCGGCCGCCGCAGCCCTGATTGAACTTTCATTTCTTGACGGGAGGAGGAAGCTCGATGTCCCATTCGAAGCGCTCGTCTCCTACAGCGAGTAAGCCCACGCCGAATCTGCCGACGCCCTTGCAGGGCGTGCTGAGCGCTGCCGTGCTTGCGGCGCCGACGGGGATCGTTGTTTGCGACCCGAACCTGCCTGATTGCCCCGTCATCTACGCCAATCCGGCATTTTATCGCATCACGGGCTATAGTGAAGACGAAGTGATCGGGCGCAATTGCCGCTTCCTGCAAGGGCCGGGGACTAATCCGCGCCATATCAAGGCGCTGCGTGAGGCGATTGGAAACGGCGAAGCGATTAACGTTGAAATCGTCAATCACCGCAAGGATGGCTCGCGTTTTGTCAATGAACTGCATTTATCGCCGATTTTCGGTGATGATGGCGAAGTGCGCTATATTTTCGGCATCCAGCATGATGTCTCCGCACGTGAGCAATTCGCGCGCGATGCGGAACGCGCCCGCCGCGCGGCCGAGCGCGCCAATGCCGAGAAAAGTGATTTCCTGGCCTTCATGAGCCATGAAATCCGCACGCCCATGAATGGCGTGATGGGCACAATCTCGCTGCTGCTGGATACGACACTTGATGCCGAACAGCACGCCTATGCGGAAACCGCGCGGCGCTGCGGTGAATTGCTGCTGGCCACCGTGAATGAAATGCTCGATATGTCGCGCATTGAAGCGGGGCATTTGGCGATTGAGGAAGAAGCCTTCGACCTGGCGGCACCCGTTGCCGAAGTGCTTGATCTTTTGGCACCCGCCGTGGCGGAAAAGGGCATCAGGCTTTCGGCCAGCATTGATCCGCTTTTGCCCGCGCGCGTGATTGGTGATGCGCGCCGGTTGCGCCAGGTATTACTGAACCTTGCCGATAATGCGGTGAAGTTCACTGCCGTTGGTGGCGTTGGCATTCGCGTGGAGCGTGCTGAGGCGCAGGGCCAGGTGCGCTTTGTGGTGGCTGATACGGGCATCGGCATGCCACCCGAAGTACAGGCCCGGCTATTCGGGCGCTTCGCGCAGGGCGGGCCAGAAACGGCGCGGCGCTATGGTGGCTCTGGGCTTGGCCTCATGATTTGCAAGCGCCTGGTCGGGCTGATGAGTGGGCGGATTGTGCTGGCATCTGCGCCCGGCAAGGGTTCCACCTTCTCCTTTGAAATTCCGCTGCGCCCTATTGCCGAATCTGGGCGTCCGCCAAGCACGCTTTTGCCGAAACCAGCCCTCATCAAGCATCCGCCGGGCGCGCGCGGGCGCATCCTGATTGCCGAGGATGGCGAAGCCAATCAGCTTGTTGCCGCCGCCATTCTGCGCAAAGCCGGCTATGCGGTGGATTTGGCACGCGATGGGGAAGAAGCGCTCGGTGCCGCGCGCACCGCCGCTTATGATCTGGTGCTGATGGATGTGCGCATGCCGCGCATGGACGGCTTGGCTGCAACGGCCGCGATTCGCGCCTTGGAAGGCCCGGCCGGTCGCGTGCCGATCATTGCCATGACCGCTGCCGTCATGCCCAATGAGGTAGCGCGCTGCCTTGAAGCGGGCATGGATGGGCATGTAGCGAAGCCCATGGATCTGACGGCGCTGTTGGCGGCGGTTTCAGACATATTGGAAAATCGGCCGCGGCGCTCTCGTGCAGCGGTGGAGGAACCAAACCCTGCTGGCCCGACGCTGATTGACCATACCACTTTGCAGGAATTGCGCGCCGCTGTCGGGCCGGGGCGCCTGCCGCGCCTGATTGGCGTTTTTGCTGATGAAACTCGTGCGCGGGTGGCGCGGCTGACCTCGACCGATGATGTTTCGGTGATTGAAGAAGAAGCGCATGGACTGAAATCTGCGGCCGGCACTTTTGGTGCGGCGGCCTTGCGTTCCATTGCGTCTTCGCTGGAGGAAGCCTGCGTGGCGCGGGATTTGCCCCGCGTGTCTGAGCTTTGTCGGGGCCTGCCGAATCTGGTGGAAAAAAGCCTCGCTGCCTTTCCAATGGCGTCAGGTGGCGCGGTCAATGTTGGTGGGAATGATTGAAGACCGACAAGGGTTTGCTGAAACAAGGTATGATTGGGCGCGCGAGTATTTTAAAGCTAGGTGGTATCACTTGCCTTAACCTAGAGCGTGTTGTGTTCACATGGGTTCACGCAACCCGCTCTACATCGTTGTTTTTCGAGCATCTTCACACGTTCAGATGATTCCATCTGAACGTGATCTGCTCTAGGAGCCTGTCTGATAATGGCCGCCGGCCTTTTTGCAGATTGAGACTAGC
>JAPLOJ010000194.1 GCA_026400795.1 Alphaproteobacteria bacterium | reverse complement strand
GCGCCTCAAGCCCATCAAACTTCGCATCCGGGCGCAGGAACTGCACCAGCCGCACCCCGATTTCCTGGCCGTAAATATCGCCCGCGAAATCGAAGATATATACCTCCAACCGCGTCACCTTATCGCCCCCCAGCGTCGGCCTCCGCCCAATATTGGCGACCCCCTTGGCCGTCCCGCCCCCCGGCAGCGCCACCGTCACGGCATAGACGCCCCGCGCCGGTTCCAAATGCCGATCGAGCCAGATATTGGCCGTCGGCCAGCCGAGCACCCGCCCAAGCTTATCCCCATGCACCACTGTGCCGCGGATTTCCCATGGCCTGCCTAGCTTTTCCGCCGCACGGTCCGGGTAGCCATCCTGCAACAGCCGGCGGATGCGGGTGGACGAAATCGCCTCCCCCCCCTGTTCCAGTGGCGGCACGATGGAAAGCCCCATGCCGCGCGCAGCGGCTTCGCGGGCCAGAAAGCGCACATCGCCGCCGCGCCGATTGCCGAAGGCGAAATCAGGCCCGCTCGCCAAATGCTTGGCACCCAGCGCCTTGTGCAACACCTGATCCACAAAGGCTTCCGCCGAAAGTGCCGCGAATTCATCATCGAACCGCAGCGCATAGACAAAACGCGCGCCTGCATCGGCAAGACAAGCGGCCTTGGCTGGCAGCAGCGTCAGCCGAAAGGCCGGATCATCCGGGCGGAAGTGTTCGCGCGGATGCGGCTCGAAGGTCAGCACCGCCAGCGGCAGATCAGGCCGCGCCGCTTGCGCTGCCTTCAGCACCGCGACATGCCCGAGATGCACGCCATCAAAATTACCAAGCGCCACGGTGGCGCCGCGCGCTTCCTTTGGAATGGCCCGCCAATCGCTGAAAATTTTCGGCGCCATCAGGCTTCCCCAGGCTTCAGCCAGCGCGGCACATCAGGCGGCGAGAAGCCTGCCAGCGCATCAATCGCGGCGGCACCATCCGGCGCCAGCATGGCCGCAGCGCGCATTTCTGCCCGCACAAACCCTTCCGCCACCATGTGATCCAGCGCCCCCATCAGCTTCTGCCAATAGCCAAGCGTATCCACAAAAACGATGCCCTTCCGTTGAATGCCAAGCTGCAACCAGGTCAGCGTTTCCACCGCTTCTTCCAGGCTGCCATAGCCGCCGGGTAGCACGATGAAGCCATCGGAAAGTTCGGCCATCAGCGCCTTGCGTTCATGCATGGAAGCCACCACGCGCATATCCTTAAGCTGCTTAGCGCCGGCTTCGCGCGCCACCAGCCCATGGGGGATGATGCCAATCACCTCGGCGCCCGCATCCTGGGCGGCGGCGGAAACCGCGCCCATCAGCCCAACACCACCCCCGCCATAAACCAGGCCAAGCCCGCGCGCGGCGATTTCTCGGCCAAGGGCGGCGGCGGCTGCGGCATATTCCGGTCGGGCGCCGGCGGCGGAGCCGGCAAAAACACAAACGCGGCGCATGGGCTTACTCCGCTGCCTTGGAGATGGAAGTGCGGGAGGGGACGGAGACAAACGCCTCCCCCTCCAGCACTGGTTCACCCTTGACCAGACACACGGTTCTGAGCGTCGCGCGGTGCTTTTCGGGATGGAGGGCGGCGACTTCGACAATGGCGGTGACGGTTTCCCCGATTTTCACCGGGGCGCGAAACTTCAGCGTCTGCGACATATAAATCGTGCCCGGCCCGGGGAGTTGCGTGCCCAGCACCTTGGTAATCAAGCCCGCCGCCAGCATCCCATGGGCAATGCGTTCTTTGAAGATGGAGGTTGCAGCGTATTCCGCATCCAGATGCATGGGGTTGGTATCGCCGGTGACGGCGGCGAACAGCACGATATCGGCTTCCGTGATGGTTTTGGAAAATTTGGCGGTCAGCCCCACCGTCAGGTCTTCAAAGAAATAGATTTCCGCCATGGCTCAAACCCCAGCTGTGCTGCTTTGCGTTCAGGGTGGATAAAGCATTTCGCGGACGTGTGAAATCGGCGGCGATGGGGTTTGAAAGAAAAGCCACTGGCGGAGCTGTTTGGGGCAGTTTTGCCCCGTAGAGGAGAATAATCTTCCCAACGCCGCGCGGTTTGGAAGCCTTTGGCGAGGGTTTACTTGAGAAAATAAAATCTTTTTTATTGATGTTTTACGCAATTTGAGAGAAAAACTTTTCCAGAAAACCTGGATTTCAACGCCATGACCCTCCGCCGCGACCTGTTGCTTCGCTCTGCCCTTTTCGCCTCCGCCGCGCTTTGCGGCACCCAAGCCCGGGCCGACACCGCCTGGAACCCTGACCGCGCACTGCGCATTGTGGTCCCCGTCGCACCCGGTGGCAGCCTGGATATTCTGGGCCGGCTGCTGGCGCGGCATTTGACCGAGGCTTTGGGCCAGAATGTCGTCACGGAAAACAAGCCCGGCGCCGGCAGCAATATCGCCTTTGAATTCGTCGCCCGCGCCGCGCCGGATGGGCTGACGCTGCTGGTGGGCTCAGACCCGCTCACGATCAATCCGGCGCTCTACCCGCGTGTTGGCTTTGACCCGGTGCGGGATTTCAGCCCGGTGATTGAAGCTGTGCGTGCGCCGCAGGTGCTGGTGGTGCACCCCTCAGCCCCCGTGCGGGATATGGCGGGCTTTATCGCCTGGGCACGGGAAGCAAATGGCAAGCTGACGGTCGCTTCCCAGGGCAATGGGTCCATCGGCCATTTGGCCGGGGCGCTATTTGCGCAGGATGCAGGGCTTGCCTTCACCCATGTGCCCTATCGCGGCGGCGGACCTGCCGTGATTGACCTGGTCGCGGGGCATATCCAGGCGCTGTTCGTGACCTTGCCGGCGGCGATTGAACATATCCGCGCCGGACGGCTCCGCGCGCTCGCCGTCACCAGCACCAAGCGCGTCCCGGCCTTGCCGGAGGTGCCGAGCATCGCCGAATCAGGTTTTGCGGAATTTGAGGTGATTACCTGGCAGGGCATCCTGGCACCTGCCGGCACCTCCCCGGTGGCAATTCGGCGCCTGGCTGGCACCTTGGAACGCATTTTGGCGAAGCCCGAGGTCGCGGAACAACTCGCCGCCCAGGGTTTTGAGGTCACCAGCCAAGGCCCAGTGCAATTCGCGCAATTGATCCAGGCGGAGGCACGGCGCTGGCCGGCCTTGGTGCGCCGCACCGGCGCGCAGCCCGATTGAACACCCCTCCGCAAAGGAACAGACAAATGCCCGATTCCCTGACCCCGATTGATTGGCGCACCCGCGGCATTAAGCATGTGCGCGCCAATGCAAAAAGTTCCAGCACGCCCGAAACCCTTGGCATGAACCGCGAAGTCGCCATCAGCGGCCCGCGCAGCGGCTCTGTCGCACTTTGGGCCGGCACCAATCGGATCGAGCCCAATTCGCGCACCGGCGCGCATCATCATGGCGCGCTTGAAAGCGTTATTTACATCATCAGCGGCACTGCCCATATGCGGTGGGGCGATCGGCTGGAATTCATCACCGAAGCGCGCGCGGGCGATTTCTTCCTGGTGCCGCCTTACGTGCCGCATCAGGAAATCAATGCCTCAGCGACCGAGGTGCTGCATTGCGCGCTGGTACGTTCCGGCACCGAAGAAGTGGTGGTGAACCTGCCTGACCTGGTGGCGGTTGATGAGCCTGAATGGATCAAAGGCTGACCTGACCTGATCCGCATCATTGGCGAGCGGCGCTCGCGCGGTTCCGTCAGCCAGATCATGCCGCGGCGCCGCGCACCGCCTTGCCAGAAGGACCGCGCTGCGCCATTTGCTGCAGGACATGCGGCCCATCTTGATCGGATCGGAAATCTATCGCGGTTCCACCTATGGGCCGAAGCATCCGCTGGCGATCCCGCGGGTTTCCACCACGCTTGACCTGATCCGCGCGCTGGATTGGGTTGCGCTCGATCAATACATCGAAAGCCCACGCGCAGCGCCAGAAGAATTACTGCGCTTTCACGCCGCCGATTACATCGCCGCGCTTATGCGTGCCGAAGAAACGCAAACCGTCAGCGCTGCGGATCGTGAGCGCTTTCGCATCGGCGCCGATGGCAATCCCGTCTATCGCGAAGTCTTCCGCCGCCCCGCCACCAGCGCGGGGGGTGTGCTGCTGGCGGCAAAACTCACCGCATCAGGCGGGGTTGTGCATGTGCCAGGTGGCGGCACGCATCATGGCCGGGCGGATCGAGCTTCCGGCTTTTGTTATGTGAATGATGCGGTGCTCGGGCTGCTCGCGTGGCGCGATCAGGGGCTGTCGCCGCTGCTTTATGTGGATATTGACGCCCACCATGGCGATGGCGTGCAGGATGCCTTCCATGACGACCCGCATGTCTTCACGCTTTCAGTGCATGAGGATGGGCGCTGGCCTTTCTCCGGCGGTATTGGCGATAGGGCAGGGGGTCATGCGGCGAATATCCCGGTGCCGGCTGGCTTCAATGACAGTGAAATGGCCTGGGTGCTGCATGAAGCCATCCTCCCCATCGCGCGTCGCCTAAAGCCCGCCGCCATCATGCTGCAATGCGGCGCCGATGCGCTGGAAGAAGACCCGCTGTCGCGTCTTGCGCTTTCCAACAACGCCCATCGCGCCGTCGTCACCGCGCTGATGGACTTGGCGCCGCGGCTGATCGTGCTGGGCGGCGGCGGCTATAATCCCTGGAGCGTGGCGCGCTGCTGGGCCGGGGTTTGGGGCGCGCTCAATGGCCATGCCCTACCCGAAAGCCTGCCAGCGCCAGCGGAAGCCGTGCTGAGGGGCCTGAATTACCACCGCGCCGCCGGGCGTAACCCGCCGGAGCATTGGTTCACCACGCTTGCCGATCCGCCGCGCCCGGGCGTGGTGCGCGCCGTGGTGCGCCGTGCCGCGGCAGCAGCGCTTGAGGCCCCTCCCGGTCCCGTGTCATGAAGCCCTTTATGCAAAGACGCTCCCTGCTGGCGCTTGGCGCCCTGCTGCCTCTCTCTGCCCTGGCGCAACCGGGAGTGGATCGCCCTCAGCCGCGACTGCCGACCGAATCTTTGGTGTTTGAAACCCGCGATGGTCGCCGGCTTGCCTTCACCGTGGAGATGGCCATTCAGCCCGAACAGCAAATGATCGGCCTGATGTTCCGCCCGGAGGTGAGGCCGGATGAGGGGATGCTGTTCGATTGGGGCGCCCCGCGCGAAAGTTCCATGTGGATGCGCAATACCATCACATCACTCGATATGGTGTTCATCGCCGCTGATGGGCGTGTGCATCGGATTGCGGAACGCACCGTGCCACATTCGCTCGCTACTGTTTCCAGCAATGGCCCGGTGCGCGCAACTTTGGAATTGACCGCGGGCACGGCGGAGCGCTTGAACATCCGCGTGGGTGATCGGGTGCGGCATCGGATATTCGGCACGGCGCTTGATTAGAGTATTTTCAAGCCAAGTGCTCGCACTTGGCTCGGATATGGACCAGCGCTGAATGCCTCGCGAAGGCTGCGCTGCCCGAACATCCCAGCTTCTAACCCCGTCGCAGATTCCAAAGGAACGGGTTAGGCCCTTGCAGCACGCCGGATAATTCGCGCCGGAAGGCCGTGCGCAGACGGAACAGCCCGGTCGGCGCGAAGGGCAGCGATTCCCAGGTGATTTCCTGCAAGCGGCGCATCGCGGCATCCTGCCCAGCCTTATCATCCGCAGCGATCCAGGCTTCCACTTGCGCTTCGGCTTCCGCATCGCTCGGCCAGCCAGGCCAGGCAGCCAGCCCATTCATGCGAATGGCGAAGCTCACGGCCGGATTGGCGATGGTCGCTGCCGGGCCATTGGTATTGTGCAAGTTCCAGCCACCCTGCGCCGGCGGATTGCGATTGGCGCGCCGCGCCAGAATGGTGGCCCAATCGGCTTCGATGGGCTGGATATTCACGCCGAGCCTTCGCATCAGCTCCACCGTCAGGCGGCCTTGCTGCGTCACGGCGGGAAAATCGCTTGGGTTGATGTGGATGATGGGCTCCCCACTGTAACCCGCTTCCCGCAACGCCGCGCGGGCACGTTCCATGGCCGCTTCGCCGCGCGCGGCGGGCGGGAATTCCACCACGCCTGGCAGGCCGCAAGGGAACATGGCGTGGCATTCCTGCCAGTCACCTTGCAGCGCCACCGCCGACATGAAATCCGATTGTACGATCACATCACGAATGGCGCGCCTGACGCGCACATCATTGAAGGGCGCGTGCAAATGATTGAAGCGCAGGAAACCCAAAAACCCGTTTGGGTCATAAATCTGGGTTTGTGTATTGCGGTCCCGTTCCAGCACCGGCACCAGATCGGGCAAAGGGTATTCGATCCAGTCAATCTCTCCGGTGCGGAGTGCCGCCGCCGCCGTGCCGCCATCCGGAATCCAGATCAGCTCCAACCGGTCGAAATGCACGCGCTTGCCGCCTGATGCGGCTTCGGCGGGTTCATCGCGCGGCACATAGGCGTCATTCCGCGCATAATGGCTGCGGCTGCCTTGCACATAGTCACTGGCGATAAAGCGCCACGGCCCGCTGCCGATCATATGTTCCAGGCCGAGTGAGCGATCACCAGGGTTAGTCGCAATACGTTCCGGCATCATAAAACAGGGCGAAGCGCCGGGTTTGGCCAAAGCATCAAACAGCGCGGGGAAGCGCCGATGCAGGCGGAATTGAATGGTGCGGTCATCGGCGGCGGAAAGCTCGGCTGTTGCGCGCATCAGGATTTGGCCGAAGCCGTCGCGGCTGGCCCAGCGCTTGATGCTGGCGACACAATCTTGGGCACGCACGGGTTCACCATCATGCCAGCGCAAGCCATCACGCAGGCGGATTTTCACGAGCTTGCCGTCATCTTCCACGCTATGGCCTTCCGCCATTTGTGGGCGCGGCTGAAGCGCGCGATTGGCGCCATAGAGTGTGTCAAACACGCAATAGCCATGCGTTGTGATGATGGTGCTGGGGCTGAAGATCGGGTCCAGATTGGCGAGTGCCGCCTGCGGCATGAAACGCAGCGTCCGCGCGCGGCTGGTTTGCGCCAAAGCGGGGCGCGCCAAAGGCGCGGCCAAGGCGGTGGTGAGAAGTGTGCGGCGATGCATCCCCATATCCTTCGTTTCCTGTCGGCTGACGCGGGAAAGGGGGCTTTGGCCCAGCCCGCGCCAGCCCCGCCAAGGGCAAAACGCGAGCAAACGGGCGATGCACCGTTCCCTACGCCGGTCCGAACCGGGTCAGGTTCCAGGGGTCGCGGGTGAAGCCCGCCTCTCAGCCCCAAAAGGGCTCCCCCAGGTGTCTTGGCTAAGTAATTGCGCCCTCACGCAGGCTTGCGCAAGCCCGGCGGTGGCGTGGGGGGCGTGCAACAGGGTAGAAGGGGCGCAACATTCGCCAAAGGGAAACGCCCATGTCCAGCACCATTGCCCTGCCGCCCGTCATTCGCCTGCATCCTGGTGATGGTGTGGTGATTGCACGCATTCCGCTGACCCCGGGGACGGAAGTCGCGCCCGGCATCAGCGTGGGCGAAAGGCGTATTCCGCCTGGCCATAAGGTCGCGATCCGCCCGCATGCGAAGGGCGAGCCCATTCGCCGCTATGGACAGATTATTGGCTTTGCGACGGATGCGATTGAACCTGGCGCCTGGGTGCATACGCATAATTGCGAAATGGGCGATTTCGCGCGGGATTACGCCTGGGGCCAGGATGCGAAGCCGACCGATTACGTGGATGTACCGGCCAGCTTTATGGGCATTCGTCGTGCCGATGGCCGTGTAGCCACGCGGAATTACATCGGCATCATCACATCGGTGAATTGTTCCGCCCATGTCGCGGAATTGATTGCGCGCCAGTTTGAGAAAAACCCCATCACCGGTGATGATCCGCTGTCGGCCTGGGGCAATGTGGATGGCGTGGTGGCGCTAACGCATAAAACCGGCTGCGGCATGACCATGGATGAACCCTTGCGGCTGCTGCGCCGCACTTTAGCGGGCTTTGCGCGGCATGCGAATTTTTCCCATGTGATTGCGATTGGCCTTGGCTGTGAAGTTAATCAACTTGGCCCCATGCTGGAAGAACAGCGCCTGACGGGGCGGCTGCGCAGCATGGATATTCAGGATGCCGGCGCGCGCGCGACCGTGATGAAGGGCATAGATTTCGTGAAGGAAGTGCTGGCGGAATCCAATGCCGCCAAGCGCGAAGCGGTGCCGGCATCAGAACTTTGCGTGGCTTTGCAATGCGGCGGTTCGGATGGCTATTCCGGCATCACCGCCAATCCTGCCTTGGGCGTTGCGTCCGATTTGCTGGTGCGCCATGGCGGCACGGTGATCCTTTCCGAAAGCCCTGAGACCTATGGCGCGGAACATTTGCTGACGCGCCGCGCGACCTCTCGTGAAGTGGGTCAGAAACTTGTTGATGTTATGCATTGGTGGGAGGATTACACGGCGCGCCAAGGTGCCGAGATGAATGCCAATCCCTCGCCGGGCAATAAGGCAGGCGGGCTTACCACCATCCTCGAAAAATCACTCGGCGCCATGGCCAAGGCCGGCACCACCAATCTGGTGGAGGTCTATCGCTATGCCGAACCGGTCACCGCCAAGGGTTTCGTCTTCATGGACACGCCTGGCTATGATCCGGTGGGCGCGACCGGCCAGGTGGCGGGCGGTGCCAATCTGGTCTGCTTCACCACGGGGCGCGGCAGCGTTTTTGGCATGAAGCCTGCGCCATCCATCAAGCTTGCCACCAATACCACCATGTATGATCGGCTATCGGAAGATATGGACATCAATTGCGGCACGGTGCTGACGGGTGGTGAAAGCGTGCAGGCATGCGGTGAGCGCATTTTCGAATTGATGCTACGCACCGCTTCCGGCGAGCCCACAAAAAGCGAAGCGCTTGGCTTCGGCGCGCAGGAATTCGCGCCCTGGATGCTGGGAGCCACTATGTGACCCGCGCTGAGGCGAAGCGGGAGATTCTCCGCATCGCGCAAGCGCTGGATCAGGCGGGCATGATGCCCTCCAAATCCGGCAATGTCTCGGTGCGCGATGCGAAGGGCTTTATCATTACGCCGGCTGGCCTGCCTTATGCGCGCAGCAGGGTTGCTGATCTGGTGACAACGGGCATGGATGGCACGCCGCTTGGCCGTGCGAAGCATCGGCCTTCTTCCGAATGGCGGCTGCATGCAGCGATTTACGCCGCGCGGCCCGATGTAATGGCCGTGGTGCACACACACTCACCACGCGCCACTGCACTTTCCTGTGCGCGCAAGGGCATTCCGCCCTTTCATTACATGGTGCTGCTGGCCGGCGGGCCGATTTCCTGTGCGGCACATGCGACGGCAGGAACGCAAGCGCTGGCGGAAAACGCGCTTAGCGCCATGGCGGGGCGGCGGGCGGTATTGCTCGCCAATCATGGTGTGGTGGCCGTGGGTGCCTCGCTGGGCGCAGCGCATGCTCTGGCTTTGGAGGTTGAAAACCTTGCGGGCCAATATCTTGATCTTTTGGCGGCGGGGCTGAAGCCCGTGTTGTTGTCCGAAGCGCAATTGGCCGAAGCGGCCAAGCATTTCGCGGGCTATGGGCGGGGCTAGGTTTCGCTGACAGGCCCGCGCGTGATCGCGGTGAGTTCGGCATTGTAGCTGCGATAAACAGCCTCAATCCCCGTCACTCCGGCTGCCGTCATCCGCGCGGCGTGCTTGGCGTGATAGGCTTCAGCCGCCGTGCGATTGCGGAACAGATAGATCCCGCCGGAACGCCCGGCTGCCTTATCCTCGGTCCAGATTTTCCAGATCAGGTCAGGCTCCGCAGCGATGTCTTCGGCCAGCGCACGCAAAGCGCGGACTTGTTCTTCCCCGCCCGGTTTACGGGCGGGGAAGTCAAAGATCACCAGCGTCTGGCTATCAGGCGGAGGCAACAAGTTTCTGCGTCTGCTCGCCAAGCCCGGCAATACCAAGCTTCATGGTCTGGCCGGCCTTCAGGAAGATCGGCACCGGCTTCTTGCCGAGCCCCACACCTGGCGGCGTGCCGGTGAAGATCACATCACCCGGATTGAGCGTGATGCATTGGCTGACATAGGACACAATCTGCTTCACACCGAAGATCATGGTCTTGGTGGAACCATTCTGTTCGCGCACACCATCCACATCGCAATACATGGAAAGGTTCTGCGGATCAGGGATTTCATCCTTGGTCACCAGCCAGGGGCCGAGCGGGCCGAAAGTATCAAACCCCTTGCCCTTATCCCAAGCGCCGCCGCGTTCCGCCTGCCATTCACGTTCAGACACGTCATTGCCGACCGCATAACCGGCCACATGATCCAAAGCCTTGTCTTCCGAGACATATTTGGCGCGCGTGCCGATGATGATGCAAAGCTCCACCTCATAATCGGTCTTCACCGATCCGCGCGGAATGACAACGTCGTCATTCGGCCCTTGCAGCGCATTGAGCGATTTCAGGAACACAATCGGCTCCTTCGGGATCGGCGCGCCGGTTTCCGCCGCGTGATCGGCGTAGTTCAGCCCGATGCAAATCAGGTTCTTCATGCCCGTGACGGGCGAGCCAAGGCGCGGATTGCCGGCGACCTTGGGCAGGCTATTCACATCCACCGCGGCAATCTTGGCCAGCGCGGCGGAGGAGAGCACATCACCGGTGATGTCAGGCACAACGCCCGAAAGATCACGAATGGCGCCGGCGGCATCCAAAATACCAGGCTTTTCTTGGCCCGCAGGGCCGTAACGCAGCAGCTTCATCTAAGCCTCCTTCAATTGGAACGGCGGGCACGCACATGCCCGAAAAGCGCGAAGCCTGCGGCAGCAAATGCCAGCGCATGCACCATATTATTCGGTAGGGTCACCGCGCCCGCAGCAAGCAGCAGCGCCATCAACATGGCGATGCATCCCAGCATCATATAGGCGGGCATCGCCATATCCTCATTGATGCCGGCAAGGATTACGGCACCCATCGCACCCATCATCGGTACGGCAAATTCACTGGCCATTTCATTCTCCTTCACGAAAGCGGTTGAGGGCTTCCTACAATGTCCAGCCGCCGTCAATCACAACGGCCTGACCGGTGACGAAAGCGGCCTCATCGGATGCCAGATAAAGCACCAGCGCGGCCATTTCCTCGGCGGTGGCAAGCCTTCCCATGGCCTGGCGCGCCACAAAGCTGGCGCGGGCGGCTTCTACCGAACCGGCGGCGGCGGCATTGGCGGCGATTCGGTCATGAAGCGATGGTGTATCCACCGTGCCGGGGCACAGGCAATTGCAGCGAATGCCCTGGCTGACATACTCAGTCGCGATGGATTTCGTGAGGCCCACCACGGCGGCCTTGGTGGTACCGTATAGAAAGCGATTGGGCGCGCCCTTCACGGATGAACAGGCGGAAGACATGTTCACAATGCAGCCGCGGCGGCGTTCCAGCATGCCGGGGATGAAGGCCTGCGCCACTTTCCACATGGCGCGCACATTCAGCGCAAAGCCGAAATCCCATTCCTGATCCGTACAGGTCAGGATGGTGTTCTGATGCACAAAGCCCGCGCAATTGAACAGGATATCCACGGGCCCCGCCGCCTTCGCCGCCGCCGCAATGGCCGCATCATCCAGCACATCAAGCGCTGCCGTGGTGATGCTGGGGCCAGTGAGTGTTGCCAGCAGCGCCGCATCGCGATCCGTTGCCACCACGCGCGCCCCTTCGGCAGCCATGGCGAGTGCTGTGGCGCGGCCAATGCCCTGGCCCGCTGCCGTCACGAAACAAAGCTTACCCGCCAATCTTCCCGCCACGATGTGTTTCCTTCCCCTGGTCGCGCCAAATGCGCGCGTTTCAATCCTGCGCCATGACTTTCACATAGCTGCCCGGCGCGTCTTCAATCGCGTTTTTCGGCTTGCGCGCTGGTACCTGCGCCGGGTCCTGCCCAGTCACCCAACGCTGCCAATCCGGCCACCAGGAACCTGCCAATTCCGTTGAACTCGCCAACCAGGCTTCAGGTTCCGCCGGCAATGTCGTATTCACCCAATGGCTGTATTTTCCCGCATCCGGCGGATTGACCACGCCGGCAATATGCCCTGACGCCGCCAGCACAAAACGGATATCGCCCGTATAGGTCTGCGTCGCGCGATAGGTGGAAGCCCAGGGTGCGATGTGATCTTCCCGTGTCGAGAGAATGTAGGTCGGCAGCTTGATCTTGCGTAGGTCCAGCTTCACGCCGAGCAGATCAATCCCGCCCGGCTTGATCAGATCATTCTGCTGATACATGCGCCGGAGATAGAAGGAATGCATCCGCGCCGGCATGCGTGTTGAATCATCATTCCAATAAAGCAGATCGAAGGGGAAGGGGTCCTGCCCCAGCAGGTAATTGTTCACCACGAAGGACCAGATCAGATCATTGGCGCGCAGCATATTGAAGGTGGTCGCCATTTCGCGGCCTTCCAGATAGCCGCGCTTTTGCATCTTTGCCTCCAGCGCCTTCAATTGTTCCTCATCAATGAAGACGCCCAATTCACCGGATTCAGTGAAATCCACCATGGTGGTGAAGAAGGTCGCGGATTTGATGCGGGTATCGCGCTTGGCCGCCATATGCGCGAGTGTCGCCGATAGCAGCGTGCCCCCAAGGCAATAGCCAATGGCATTCACTGCCTTTTCGCCGGTGGCCTTTTCAATCGCATCCAGCGCCGCATAGGGGCCTTCCAGCATGTAATCCTCAAAGCCCTTTTCGGCGAGGTGCTCATCCGGATTGACCCAAGAAACCATAAAAACCGTATGCCCCTGATCCACCGCCCAGCGGATGAAGGAATTCTTCGGGCGCAGATCAAGGATGTAGTATTTGTTGATCCAAGGCGGCAGGATCAGCAGCGGGCGCTTCAGCACTTTTTCAGTGGTGGGCGTATATTGGATCAACTGCATCAGATCATTCTGATAAACAACCTTGCCAGGCGTTACGGCGATATTCTCGCCCACCTTGAACTTGCTTTCATCCGTCATGCGGATGCGAAGATTGCCCTGCCCGCGTTCAAGGTCGGTCAGTAGGTTTGAAAGCCCCTTCAGCAGATTCTCGCCACCCGTCTCCGCCGTGCGGCGCAGCACTTCTGGATTGGTCACAGCGAAATTCGTGGGGCTCATCGCATCCACGAATTGGCGGGTATAAAAATCCACCTTCTGCGCGGTTTTCTCATCCAGCCCTTCGGCGTCATGCACCAGGCGCTGCATATAGCGAGCAGAGAGCAAATAACTCTGCCGGATGAAGTCAAACACTTCATTCTCGCGCCAGGCCTCATCCTTGAAGCGCTTATCTTTCTGGTCTTCCGCGATCACGTCGGGCGCGGGTTCACCCATCATGCGGCGCGCGGTATGCTGCCATAACGTGAGATAATCCTGCCAAAAGCCGATCTGCGCCTGCACCAACCGTGCCGGATTGGCCATCAGGCGCGATGTCATGTCCAGGAAGGCATTGCCGATATCCAGCGGGCCTGCCTCACCGGGCGCACCCGCCT
>JAPLOJ010000115.1 GCA_026400795.1 Alphaproteobacteria bacterium | reverse complement strand
GTCGGCGTCAGCGAAGGGTGATCAATCCGTCCCGGCAAGCCTTCCAAAGCCTCGGTCGGGATGCCTTCCACGGCCAGAAACGGCCCGTGATGATCCACGCAGTAATCGCAGGCATTGAGCTTGGAGACCACCACAATCGCCAATTCCAGATAACGCCGCGGCAGCGTGCCCGCCGCGCGCAATTCCATCAGCATCGGCATCAAATGGCGCAACGCTGCCGGCACATGGGCGAAGACCGCCAATTGCTCCTCAAACGGGCCATAGCCGGTGACATAGCGATGCCAGATATCGCGGAGTTCCGGTGTTAGTTCCTCGGGCGAGACTTCACGCACGCGGGCCATGGCGGTTTCCTTTCCACAAGACATAAAGCTTGCGCTGCCCGCCCATTCCCGTCCACCCCTGGACTTGCCTGAGGCACCGCGCGAAACTGGAAGCGACCAATCAGGAGGCCAAGGCGATGCGCAATACTGAAGAAATCTGGCGGCTGGTGGATGCCAAGGCGCCTGAGGCGATTGAACTCAGCGACCGCGTCTGGGGCATGCCGGAGCTTTGCTACGCCGAACACCGTTCCTGCGCCGAACATACCGCCATGCTGGAAGCCCATGGGTTCCGCGTGACCACGAATGTGGCGGGCATACCAACGGCGGTGATGGGCGAAGCGGGGGAAGAAGGCCCCGTCATCGCGATCCTAGGTGAATATGATGCGCTGCCGGGGCTGTCCCAGGAAGCGGGTGTAGCGGAACCGCGCCCCCTGCCGGGCGATGGTAGTGGGCATGGCTGCGGGCATAATCTGCTCGGCGCCGCATCCCTGCTGGCGGCGAGTGCGGTGAAGGATTGGCTTGCGCAAAACGGCATCAAGGGGCGCGTGCGCTATTATGGCTGCCCGGCGGAAGAAGGTGGTGCGGCCAAGGGCTTCATGGTGCGCGCGGGCTGCTTTGATGATGTGGATATGGCAATTTGCTGGCATCCGGCGGCGTTTTCCGCGGTGAATGAACCGGTGTCGCTCGCTAATACGCGCATTGATTTCAGCTTTGTCGGCCGGTCGTCACACGCCGCCGCTGCGCCGCATCTGGGCCGCAGCGCCTTGGATGCGGTGGAATTGATGAACGTCGGCGTCAATTACATGCGCGAACATATGCCATCCGATGCGCGTATCCATTACGCTTATCTGGATGCGGGCGGCATTGCGCCCAATGTGGTGCAGGGCACGGCCAAGGTGCGTTACCTGATCCGCGCGCGGGATTTGGTGGAATTGAACGGGCTTGTCACACGGGTGCGTAAAATCGCCGATGGCGCGGCGTTGATGACAGAAACCAGCGTCAGCACCAAAGTGGTGAGCGCGGTTTCGAATCTCATGGGCAATACGCCGCTGGAAAAGGCGATGTATGATAATTTCCAGCGCTTGGGCCCGCCGCAATTTGATGATGAAGATCGCCGCTATGCGCGCGAAATCCAGGCGACGCTGAAGCCTGAGGATATCGTTTCCGCCTTCCGTCGCCATGGCTTGGCGTCTGAGATGGAATTGCCGCTTTGCGACAAAATCGTGCCACTGGAAAATAAGGGCTTTGGTGGCGTGGGGTCCACCGATGTCGGCGATGTATCCTGGGCGGTGCCCACGGTGCAGGCGCGCGGCGCCACTTGCGCCATTGGCACGCCGGGCCATTCCTGGCAGCTGACGGCTCAGGGTAAATCCGGCATTGCCCATAAGGGCCTGGTGCATGTGGCGAAAATCATGGCCGGCACGGCGGTGGATGCCATTGCCAATCCGGAAATCCTCGCCGCCGCCAAGGCGGATCATGAAAAGCGCATGGCAGTGACACCTTATGTCTGCCCGCTGCCACCGGATGTGGAACCGCCGATCCAGATGTCGGCCTGAGCATTTTCAAGCCAAGTGGAATCACTTGGCGACTCGGAAAATGCGATCAAACAAAGTCGCGAGGGGCGCCAGTCACCGCGCCCCCGCCTTGCTTTCGCCTTGAAGGGCGCCCATATGCACGGGGTCAGCGCGCCTTTCCGCGCGCCTCGCGCCCTGCCGGCTGCGTGATCGGTCCCCGCCGCTTCCC